>DASUGI010000377.1:0-9435 GCA_036274115.1 Verrucomicrobiia bacterium | reverse complement strand
TATGGCCCACGCGGTCATCCCGCCTTGCGGGACTACGATCCGAGCGCGGTTATTCGGCCACAAAACACGATGGGAGCACGGGCGAAATACCGAAAATCGTGCGACGCCAGTTCGGCCGTTTTTACGACGGCAAAAAAGTTCGCAACAGATGACCGGCTGGCAAAACACTTTTTCCATCTGCTGCAAGCGCGCGGAAGGCGGCTCTTCCTGCCACGAACGCCGTACCCGACGCGCCGCAAACAACACGGCAGCGCATAAGACCACCATCGCAAGCAACGTCGATTGCAGAATGGAAGTGAGCACCGAAGCCTGGAGTCCGCTGACGCCCGCCCAGCTTCTCCAGGATCGCGTGTCGACCCCATTCACTGCCAGTCCTCCAATCAGGCTGAGATCCAGGAGCGGATAACCGGTCCGGGCTTTTGCGCCCAGTTGCCAGGCCAGGATTAATCCCGCGAGATAGGTTTGGATAAAGAACGCCGCCGCCGCGAACAGAGCCGCCAACGCCATCGCTCGAAGCCCCCTTCGCGCCAGCGATGAAGCCACCAACGCCGCGGCCAACGCCCAGCAGATCGCCGTGAAATTTGTCAGCGCCGATGCGACCGCTTGCTGCCAGCTCACGCCGCCAATCAAAAAAGGAATCGTCAGCACCGGCAGCACCGCAATCAGCAACGTCAGGCCCCGCAATCCATGCGTCAGACCTTTGGCCACCACGATGTCGCGCGGCTTGAGCGGGGTCAGGAAAAGCAATCCCAGCGTTCCTTCCCGCCGCTCACGACTCAGGCAATCGGCCGCCCCCAGCGGCACCAGAATCCAGACCGAGAACAACAAGACCAGGTGCATGTAGCCGAACAACGCGCTCCCGCGGCTGGGCGTCAACGGAAAACTCAACACGAAGAGCCCGCCCGCGCTCAACAACGCCAGCACGCCCAGCATCCGCAGCCAGAACGTTAAGGGCTGTCGCGCCTGAGAGCGCAATTGGCGGACGATTACCGGCAAAACATTCATGGGTCTTCAGTATTGGACCGCGAGTCGCGAGTCGCTCCGGTGGCCACCAATTCGCGGAAGCCATCCGGGTTCAGTCGCCTTCTCATGATGGACAGCACAATCACGTCCGCGCCCAGCGCCAACCCGATCCAGGTTATCACCATCATCATCACGGTCTCGCTGTTCAGCCCTCCGCTGGTCACTCCCAGAAACCAAAAGCCGAGAATCCCGATCCAGCCTGGAAGCAAAATAATCCGAATGGTCTTCAGAATCGCGCGCGCGTGGCGTTTGGTGGTGAGAGCGGCCCATACCGACGTGGATCCCATGACAAAGCAATCGGTAAACAGGAGCAGAATTCCCCCGAGGAACATCAACGCAAAAATGATTCGGTCGTTTGCCCCCATGCCGGGACGAGTTGGTCCAAACATCAGACCGATGAACAGGAGGTTCATCACGACCAGCATGAATTTGGGCCAGCGGAAAAGCCAGGCCTCGGCCGCTTTCTGTCCGGTGATGATTTCCCCCGGGCGCAGCGGAGTTACCAACAGCAATTCCAGCGCACCGTTCTGCCGGTCCTCGCTCAACCGGCGCGTTGCCTCGGCCGCAACAATGCACTTGAATAACACATGCAGACCAAATGCTAGAAACACCAGGATCAGAAAGGACGCCCTGCCTGGCGCAGCGGCGCCTCCATGCACATAAAACGCGAACCAAACGAGCAGTGCCAGACCCATTACCCGGTTGGCCCACCGCGCCATGCGGTCGTCGCGCGTCGCCAGCCAAAAGTAGGGTCGCGATTCCAGTTCGGCTTTCAAGCGGTTGCGCCGCTTCACCATCATTTGAACGCCCGCAGGCCGCGGGGCGCCTTCGTCCCGGCCTTGCCGCCAGAGGCGCGGCAGCATGACACTCGCAGCCGCGAGGAAGAGGATTCCCAGTCCGCCCATCACCAGCAGACTCGTCCAAAACTCCGTTGTGCCACCGCGCGCCGAGTAAAACGCGTCTCCCGCATACCGGAGGGCGTAACCAGGACTGGGCAACAGCAGAAAATCAACCCGCATTCCAAGGAGAATCCGCAGTCCCCACCACAATAGCGGCAGCACTCCCGACAGAATCACCATGATTGCCAGGGCACGTAAAAACGCCACTCGCGAATCCAGGCTGACTGCGGACACGAACATTCCCGCCGCGAGCGAAAGGAATAACGTCGTCAGCAGCACCAGCGCTGTTCGGGCGAACTCGCCGCCGGTCACGCCGCCCATTAACAAGGGCACGGCCAGCATCGGCACGACGGCGATCAGGCCATAAATCGAGTTCAAAGACGTGGAGGCTAATTTGCCCAGCACGACATCGTGCCCCTTTAAATCGGTCAAGAAGAGTAGCCCCAGGGTTCCGTCCCGGCGTTCCTCGCTCAGACAATCGGCCGTAAGGAATGCGCCTGCGAGGATGGCAAATCCGAGGCTCAAGACCCCAATGGTCGCGAAGATGAACTGAGCGCGCTGGGTTGAAGGGATGTTGCCAAAGATGGAAAACGCGAACCAGACCACCAGGGCGAGCAAGGCCGCCGTCAGGCGCATGCGGTGCGTGGCGCGTTGCCGCGCGTTAATGCGCAGTTCGCGTTCGACGATGGGAAGAAAGGTCATGGCGCTTTAATGACCGGCGGCAAGCCCGAATGAACCGGCGTTATCGAACGCATTGCCAGCTCCCGAAAATGCCGAAACAGTTTGTTCCGTGCGCCCAACCAGAAAAAGAAGTTCTTCAGCAGGCCCAGCAGCGCTGGCACGAGCATGAAAAGCAATGGCAGCCACAGCACGAGCATTGGTGGCTGAGAAAGACCCGCTTGCGTAGTTGTAGGCCATCCGCCACCGAAGATCATGAACAACGGCATTATCATGGCGGTCAGGAAATAGATCGCGAACCACGGAATGATTTGAACGTAGAGGAGGGTCTTGAGCGTCGCTGTCAGTGTGTTTTTGGACGTCAAGCCCATCCACAGTCCAAACCAGGTTAACGCAATCAAGTTCGCGGGGGCCATCAAAGCACCTACCGCGATGGATACTGTTTGCACCCACTCGAAGTCGTCACTCCCCGCTGAGCCTTGGCGTCCCGTCAACAAAAGCGCCAGGTGCAGGCACGTCAGCAAGAGAACCGGCACTGCGAAAAGCCTGAGTAATCCCAGCCATGTCCCATGCACCACTTCCCGCGACGATAGAGGCGATGCCAAAAGTAACTCCAACGCGCCGCTGCGTCTTGCCTCCGCAAAGAACTGACAGGCCTTTGCCGCGACCCAAAGATACAGACCAATTGAAACCAGGCTGTTTACGCCGCCCCAAACATGCCAAAGCGCGTTTGCACCCGTTAACCAGAGGACAAGAAACGCCGCCAGCATCACCACCGCTACGAGCCAGACGACGAGCGCATAACCCCATTCTCGAGCGGCGAGCCAGGCCACGGGATTCTTATCTCGCAATTGCGCATCCCGCAGCCGAATCCGGGCCGAAGTGCTCGCGGGTGCAACGCGATTCAGAGACAACCTCGTGGCTTGCATCGAAACCGGTTTTTCCTGCCAGGTGCGTCGCACCAGAAACGACGCCGCTGCCAACAACAACCATCCCACGCCATGGCTTACCATCAACGCCGGCCAGAAGTCCCTGGCATAATTCGCCGAAACGAAAGCAAATCCCGGACTGGCCAGGCTCAACCTTGGCTTGAACCCGCTGCTGACCAATGCCCCCAGACCATCGACCAACTGGCCGAAGCCAAGGAACAGCGCCAACAACAACAAAGTTCCCGCCAGGGCCTTCAAAGAGTGCCGGCTGATCGAGGAAACCAACATCCCCACCGCCAGCGAGAAAAACGCGGCGTTAACTATCGCCAGCATGGCGCGCCAGAAATGCCCCACGTCAACGCCGCCGATCAACAGCGTAGTGGCGAGAATCGGAAAGATGGCAAGGAGCGGGAAAATCGACCGCAATGAAGTTACGAACAGCTTGCCCAACACCACGTCGTAGCCGCGCAAATCCGTTAAGAACAAAAACCCCAACGTGCCTTCGCGTTTCTCTTCGCTCAAGCAGTCCGAGGTGAAGAACAATCCGGAGCCGAGCGCCGTTGCCAGACTCAGCCAGGTCAGCGTGCCGAACATCGCGCTGCCCGGCATCGAACCCGCAAATGGCAACAGCGACAGCAGCAACATCCCGCCGCCGATGATGAGGGCCACGCCCGCCGCAATCACCCGCAGCCAGTAGGTGTTCCATCGTCGCGTGGCCACGCGCAACTCGCGTTCGACAATGGGCAGGAAGGTCATGACGTTGATGCCGCCGTTCCGCGGCGCCGCTGCCATGCTTCACGAAGCTCTTCCCAATCACTGCGCGCGCCGAAACGCACGTGCTTCACACCGGCGAGTCCCGTTTGCAAGCGCCACCGCGCCCAGAACACCAACGCGATCAAAAAGCCCGAGGCAAAAAGGTAAGTCATCAATCGAAAGCCCCAGGCATCCGCCGGCTGAAACCTCTGGATAAAAGTCAGCCCCAACCAGCTCAGCATCGTCACGGCAAACGGCAATCCGTCGACCAGGCCCACGGTCATCGCCACCGCGGAAGCCGGCCGCGTCGCGCGCAGACCAAACCACATGCCCACCCAGCAGATCGCCACCACTTCAACCCACGTGATCGCTATGGTCCACAAGTCGTGCAGAAACACCGGCCAGTCGATCCCTTCCCGGCGGTCGAGGACTCCCAGACCGAGATAGATCGCCGCATGCAAAATGACGGGAAGCAACGAAACCGTTACCGGCAAACGGATTCGCCCGCGCAAGGCCCGCCAATGGCCCGTGATGAAGTCCCCCGCCCCCAGCGGCGTGGTCAGGATGACTTCCAGTTCACCCGTGCGCCGGGCCGCCTGGATGAACCGCGACGCTGCCCAGGCTTGGAGCGCCGTTGAAGCAAAACCACACCCGAGGCTCATCAACCAGAGCACCCACATCACGGGGGATGGAAGGTAAAAACTGCTGCCGGTCCGCATCGACTCAAACAGCAGGCCGATGGATTTGACAAACATCGACAAACCGCTCGCCACCCAGAACGCAACGCGCACGCCGCGTTCGTGGCGAACACACCATTCGATGGGATTGACGTGATCGGCCAATGGAGCGCGCCGCCGGACTACGGCCTTCCAGATTGGAGTGGCCACTCGCACCTCACCGGATTCAGTCACCGCGCGGTGCAGATTGCGTTTCGCGAAAGCGAATTGCCACGCCGCCACCAGCATCAACAGCCCGAGGAGAAACCAGTAAATCGGAATTCCCGTCGCACGGTATTCCGTGGCCGCGACCATGGCCAGGGCCGCAACGGGAACGAAGACCAACAACACAACCAGGGCCGCCAGCCCGATGCTCTTAAGCCAGTCCGAAGTCCCGGAAGACGCCCAGATCCCCGCGATCATGGCCGCCATCAGGAACACCAGCAAAACAACGCCTTTGCGAAACGCGTCACCCGGTGCCACCCCGCCCAACAGCACCGGGAGCATCAATACCGGAAGAAATCCCGCCAACGCCAGCAGGGCGCTCAATCCGCCCGAAACAGTTTTGCCGACGAGAACATCGAAGGACTTCACCCGCGTGAGGAACAAAAGCCCCAGCGTATTTTCGCGCCGTTCCGACGCGATCAAATCCGTCGTCAGCAGAAAGGCAACGGTGCAACCGAGGAAAGCGGTCGTAACCAGACTGGAGAAAACGGCTGCCCCCAATTCCGAAGAATCGCTACCCCACGACTGAACTTGGAGCGCGCAAATGCACAGACCGATGAGCGCCGTGCCGAAGCGAACCCAAAACGTGGCGGGTTGCCGTGCGCGCACCCGCAGCTCGCGATCTACTATGGGTAACACGGTCATGGTTGCCGTTGAAAAGTCGCAGGCTGCAGGATTGCCACCTTGCAACAATCAAGCTGCAACCTTCACCGCTATTGCGTTTCCCCTCGAGTCACTCGCAGGAAGACCTCTTCCAAACCAATTTCGTCCTCGCGCAGTTCAATCAGCTTGGCCCCGCCGCGAACCAGCGCATCTGCCACAATGCTGTGGTCGGTGTCGTGACTGCTAAGCGTCACTTTCAATTTGTGATCCAGCGGGGCCACCTCCGTGACTTCCGGACGCGCTTTCAGCAACGCCATGGCCTGCTCCGTATCACTGGACACCTTGACCCACACGACCCGACCGGACGACATCTGGTCGCGCACGCCCTGCACCGGCCCGCTGTAAATCAATTTGCCGCGCTCAATGATGCAGGCCCGATTGCAGATCGTTTCCAGCTCACTGAGGATGTGCGAGCTGATGATGATGGTCTTCCCCATGCGCCGCAATTCACGCAACACCTCCATCATCTCGATGCGTGCGCGAGGATCGAGTCCACTGGCAGGCTCATCGAGCAGGAGCAGTTGCGGGTCATGAATCAACACCCGCGCCAGGCCGAGTCGTTGTTGCATGCCGCGGCTCAGCGCCCCAATGAGCGAACCCTTTTTCTCGCTCAGGCCCACCAGTTCCAAAACATCGTTCACCGTCTTCTCGCGCTGGGCGGAGGGAATGCGATAGCATGCGCCAAAGAAATCGAGGTATTCCGTCACCTCCATGTCTTTGTAAACCCCGAAGAAATCCGGCATGTAACCAATCACATGCCGCACCGCATCGGCATCGGCGACGACGTCGTGACCGAGCACAACCGCTTTGCCGGCACTGGGCGCCAGAAAGGTGGCGAGGATGCGAAGCGTCGTGGTCTTGCCCGCCCCGTTGGAACCGATGAATCCAAACAGGTCCCCCTTGTTCACCGTGAGATCGAGATTCGAAAGGGCGGTCATCGCACCGTAGGTGCGCGTCAGGCCAAACGTCTGGACGGCGGCGATTACTGGAGGAGCTTCGTTCGGCATAAAGAGGCTTCAGTTTTGGGTGATGGGAATGGGCATTCGCCACAGCGTGTTGGAGGCCGTGCGCTTGCTTTTGAATTGATGAACCGGCGGAGCGGGCGACGCGCCGGGCGACCACGCCAGCAACACGGCGTGGCCCTGCTCAATGGCGTCGGATAAATCCAGGCCCGGCGACGCCACAAAAGTTCCCCCGTGTTGCGGTGCCCCCGAAAGCTGGCCCACAAATGACGCCACGATGCTCGCGGTGGGAAGATCATCGATTCGTCCCCCGCCCCGCCGCCCGAACGCATACTGGCGTTCCTGGACTCGGGATTGGTAATCGCGCCCGCGGTCGCGAACCAGATCCGCAATCAGTGACCCGGTGAAATTGGTAATCTGGAAAACTTTCGTCTGGCCCGCGGGCACTTCGCCGATGGCGTGCAGTTTTTCCCCAATCGCCAATTGCGCCGTCGTGATGGCCTTGGCCGACTGATTTTGCACCGTGAGTTGCCAGCCTTCCGCAGTGGTCTTCAGCGTCGCGGCCAGCGGCAGGTTCGTTGAATGCCACCAGTCATTCACATAGAGCTGACTGGTCCACACCGGCACAAACACGTCAGCCTTGAAGTTGTCGCCGGTGAGCCGGATGTCCGCCTTGCCGAGATTCTGACCGCCGCCCATCGCCATGAACTCGCCGCGCAACGTGGCATATTTGGTCGCCCCTTCCATCGGGTATTTGGCATTCGCAGGCGAATAGATGGACGCGTAGGTCCGCCCGCGCAGTTCCGCGCGATCCCCATTCCGCAAGACATCCACGAGATGCACTTCGTTATACTCGGAGTCACCGGCGCGCAGTTTGTAGCCGATGAAATAAATCAGGCCGGAAAAGAACACCACGTAACACGGAAACGTGATCCAGGTCAGCATGGGCCGGTTGATCCGCTTGAGCCAGATGCGGTCGAACGGGCCAATGACCAGCAGGTAAACCAACAGGAGCAACAACAACCAGCCCACCGGGAGCTTGTGCACTTGCCGGCTGTCAATCATCGCGCCGAAAATTCCATCCACACTGTGACCGTAGCCGCCGTAATAGTCCGTGCTCGCGTAAAACGACACCGGCACTTCGGCCAGCCTCGTCCAGAGCGCCGTCAGATTTTTCCACGACTTGAAAGGCTCGCGCTCCGGGCTGAACATCAACGCAGTCACCCGACCCAGTCCGCGGTTGGCCGTCACAATGAGTGGCTTGTCGCCGGTGGCCACCTGCGTTCGGCCATCGCGTACGATGCCGGTCACCACCTGGAGATCCGCGATTTCAAACGCCGAATCCGTCGGCACCGCAGTGAAAACGCTCTCGCCTCCGGGTCGCGCGCCCGGCACTTGATTCTGTCCGGCGGATCGTGATGCGTAGGCCGAACCATCCATTCCCGACCGCACCCACGCGTCCAGTTCCGGGTGCACCTTGACCGTGACAATTTCCTTGGGTTCCACCGGCAGCACCCCGCGCAACCAGGGCAACGCGGTAACGTCCGACACCTGTTCAATCGCCACAATGAGATGCCCGCCCGCGTTCATCCAGGCGAGAATCGCGTTGACCTGACTGGAGCGCAGGCCGGCCGCCACCTCTGAGTTGAGATACAGGGCGTCCAGGCCTTCGAGCACCAGGGGATTGTCTGGAAAAACCTGGGGTTGAAATCGCACGGCCGCCGGCTGCGTATCCGGCTGATTGTTCCGCTTGATGGGCAGAAGATTCGCCGCCCCGGACGCCGTCCGTGGCAACGAGCCGACCAGTTTGACCTCCCAGCCAATCTGGCGCTGGGGGCGTTGCGCCACCTGCTCCTGGCGCACCCGGCCGCGGTCGTCCAGCAACCGCACGTCCCAAAGCGTCTGATACCGGGTGTTCGCAAAGGCCGGAATTACCACCCGTTTAAGCGTGCCGGTGGGCAACTCCACCACCATGCGTTGCGATTGCCCCTTCCCGTAACCCGAAGGCGTGACCTCGATGACCCCCGTGAACGGCGCGTCGCTATTGCGGATCTCGCAAACGATGGGAAACCAACTCGCCTCCCGCACCGTGCCGTCGTAACCAAAGAACACATCGAACTGCAAATCGCCGCGAGCACCCAGCGCCCCGCCGAAGAGAAACGTCGCCAACAGAAGTAGGAGAACTCGCCCACACTCCCGGGTATGCCTCAGTGTGATATGCATTTGTTGGTCGCAGTCTTGTGCAACTTGGACGCGCGACATTAACACAGACCGCGCGCGTTTGCGCAACGTTCAATTTGAAACGGCACTTGGTCGCACCCAAATGCTTTGACCGCGTCAACGTTTGAACCGCAAGCGTAGGTATTTGTTCCGCTGCGAAAACCGATTCTCGGACCTAAGAGAGAAACTCATGATCATTGGCCAAGAAGCCGTCGCGAGGTGACTTGCTGTTAAGAGCCGCAGTGCCGTCGTAAGAAGTGCCGTTTTCTGGCCGAATTGTCATCCGAAATCCGGGTGTGTTTACGATCTCAATGTGGGTGAAGTGCCGTCAGCGCCGTCCTCCCTTTTTCTCAATCCTCGTCACCCG
>DASUGI010000376.1:0-39749 GCA_036274115.1 Verrucomicrobiia bacterium | reverse complement strand
TTTCTCGCCACCGCTCAGCGTGTAGGCTTTGCTCTTCGCCAGGGCGGTTAAATCAAGTTCCTCCAACAGGTATTTCAGGCGGATGGCGCGCTCGGTGCGGTTCATCTCGCACGTTTCGAGAATGGCGAGAATGTTTTGTTCAACCGTGAGCTTGCGGAACACCGATGGTTCTTGCGTGAGATAGCCAATGCCCAGGCGGGCCCGATTGTGCATTGGCAAGCGCGTGATGTCGCGGTCCTGATACTTCACCGCGCCTTCGTCCGGTCGCACCACGCCCACGACCATGTTGAACGTGGTGGTCTTGCCAGCGCCGTTTGGGCCCAGCAACCCAACGATTTCACCCGCGCCCACCTCGATGGATACGCCATTGACCACGCGGCGATGGCGGTATTCCTTTACCAATTTCTCGGTGTGCAACAGCAATTGGCCCGTTGCGGTCGCGACCGCCGTCGTTGCGGCAGCTCGATCCGGCTGCGGTTGATGGGGAACGTCGCTCATTACGGGGGGAGTCTCTGCAATTCCTCAGCCTGCTTCAAGAAATCTGCCTTGGGCACGATCTTGTAACCAGTGCCGATGGCCGTGCGGCGGCGATTATCCCATTCCAATTCCCGTCCCCCCGTAATGGTCGCTTGCGTTGTCTCAACGATGGGCGGATTGCCGGTTAATTTCAAAATATCGGTTTTGCGATTGTAAACGGCCTGCTCGCCGCGCGCTTCCGTCCCTGGTTGCTCAAGGCGGACGTTTCCCGACGCGACCAGCTCGACGGGTTCTCCCGAGACATCCGTTTTGGCGACAAAGGATCGGCAGGTCACCTTGGCGTAAACCGCTGGTCCGTTCGTCACGCCAACCTTGCCTTGCTCAAAAGTCACATTACCCGTTGCGGTGATGGCATCGAGCCGGTTGCTTTGCGTATTGAAGCCCACTTCAAGCATGTCGCTGTTCAGCCGTCGGTCGCTGTCGGTGCGCGGAACTTCGTTCGCCTTCACGTTGCCCAGAAACAATGCCCGGCGCTCGGTGACGTTGAGCCGCTCGGCAGTGATGTTGATGGCGCCGCTGGTTTGGTTTGTGGTGCTCTGGGGAAAGAAAGCCAGCGAGCTGCCACCTTTGGAAGAGGCGGTGATTCTTACGGCAACATTCTTGTCGGCCTCGACTTCTTTTTCTTTGGTCGCTGTCTTGAAGGTTACGCGTTCGGCGCTGCCTTCAATGCGCTCTTCCTTCCAGCGCGGGTTGCCCGTGAACACGATCGCGCCGGCGCGTTTGGAATAATCGGCACGATCGGCGAGAACGTTCGCTCCCTTTTGTTCGACTTTCACGTTGCCGATGGCGACCGCGGTTTCGTCTTCCGATACATTTGCGGGCTGCCGCGCTTCCAGGCTGTCACAGGAAAATGTCACCCCATTGGTCGCGTCCACAATCCGCACCGCACCCGTGCCGGTGATGAAGTTCGATCGCCAGTGGAATTTGTCGGCAAATACATCCACCATTCCGACGTTTTGCCCCGGAGCGTTAGTCGCATTCAACAACCCGGTGGCAGCGCCCATCGCGCTTCGAGGCAGCTTCATCGCCACGTTGCCTTCCGCCTGAATGCTTCCATCCTTGCGGAGACCGAGCACGCGATTGGCTCGACCGGATTTGCCATCCACGTCCCACGTGGCGTTGCCGACCAGTTCAATGGTTTCTTCAAGCCGCCGATAGATGCCGCGATCCGCGCTCGCGCGTCGCGTGCCTGTTTTACCAGTAACCACCAGTGACTCGCTCGCTTCGATGAACTCAAAGGAAGATTCGTTCGTCGGGGCGCCGCTCACGATTAGCGTTCCGCAACTGAAGGTGAACTCCGGATCGTCGCCCCGCACATCCTCGTGGAAGATGGCCCGGCGCTTCTCCGCATCAAATTCCAACCACCGCGAGGTGATGACCAGTGGCACCGCATTCGCGTTGGTGCGAACAATGGTCGCTTTGACATCGTTCGAAATGATGAGCAGCTTCTGGCCGAGTTGACAACCAAAGCCGATGCCTTCCACGCGCAGTTTGCCGTCGCCGGATTGCAGGATGAGCTTCCCGGGAGATTGAGCGGTGCGCGCCTCCTGATTGAAAATGCACTGGGGCGCATCGACGGTCATCTCCAAATCGCCGTTGACGCGAAATGTTTTTAACTTCAATCCGGTCAACAAGATCGTTTTGTCAGGTTGCGGTCGACCTTCGGCACCGGTGACGACGTAGCGCATCTGCCGGTAGTTGGGCGCGGGATACGGGTCGCTCACCGAGAAACCCGTGCTCTTGAATTTGAGGTCAGGTCTGGACTGGGAGTGAGCTGTTGACGTTGAAAGTGCGAGGCACGCGAGTAAAGCAACGGTTGGCCACGCCCAACCGGGAATTCGCCCGAAGCAGGTTGGCCGGTGGCGATAATTCATTCTTTTACGGCGTCGAAGACTCTGACCAGACTCTTGAGCACCGAGGGCATGTCGGCCAGGGGAATCATGTTCGGTCCGTCGCTCATGGCCTTTTCCGGATGCGGGTGAGTCTCAATGAACACGCCGTTGGCCCCGGCAGCTACCGCTGAGCGCGCGAGCACGGGCGCGAATTCTCGTTGGCCCGACGATTTGTCACCGCCCCCGCCCGGCAATTGCACCGAATGGGTCGCATCGAAAATGACCGGACAACCCGTGCGTCGCATGATGGGAATGGAACGCATGTCGGTGACGAGATTGTTGTAGCCAAAGGTTGTGCCGCGCTCGGTCAAAAGAATTTTCCTTCCACCCATGCTCCTGGCTTTCTCGACCACCTGAGACATTTCCGTCGGGGACAAAAATTGCCCTTTCTTGATGTTCACGATTTGTCCGGTGAGCACTGCCGCTTCAATCATATCGGTCTGGCGACACAGAAACGCGGGGATTTGCAGAATGTCCACGACCTCCCCGGCGACTGTGGCTTGCGATTCGTTATGAATGTCCGTCAGCACCGGCACGCCAAATTCGACGCGCACTTTCGCGAGGACCTTCAATCCCTCTTCCAATCCCGGACCCCTAAACGATTTGCCGGACGTGCGATTTGCCTTGTCGAAGCTCGCTTTGAACACGTAGTTGATTCCCAGCCTGGCGCACGTATTTGCCAGCGCCCCGGCGACCTTGAAGCAGAGTTTCTCGCTCTCAATCACGCACGGTCCGGCGATGAGCGTGAGTCGGCGCGAATCCGTCAGGTTTTTCCAAATGCGAGCATCGTTGAGCACGTGGCTTTTTAGCAGTGAAAGGTGGGAAAGTAAATCGCCGGGAACCAGTCGTGTTCTTAATCTTAATCTCAATCTTAATCCTAATCTTGGGATTAGAACTTACCCCGCCATCTGTCCGCGCGTAACGCCAAGCTGGTTGTGCAGTTTCAATTCCCGCCACAGCTGGCTTCCGGTAATCTCGCCGCGCAGCAGTTGGCGATATTTTGCAAGTGTTTGCGATACTTGCTCCGGTGTTTCGTTCAGGAACTCCACGCGGAAGTGTCTTACGCCCAGCGCGAGCATTCGTTCCACAAACTCCGCGCCGGTCTGAGCCTGGGCATTAAAGACGGTGTTGCGGCAGCCGACGTCGGCCTTCAGCGGATGCTCCATGCCCACGCGGTCACGCAGCTTCACGTCGTGCACATCGCAGGGCCGGCCGCAATCACGATAGTCCTTGCCCTTGGACAGGAACGCGCAGAAGACGCAGTGCTCCATGTGAAACATCGGCATGTGCTGGTGGATGGTAATTTCAAACCACTCTGGTGGCGCGGCAGCCAGCAGGGCTTCCAGTTGCTGGACGTTCAGGTCGTAGCTGGCCGTCACGCGTTCGAGACCGAATTTGTTCCGGAAGTAATCTGCCGAAAGTTTGTTTGCGATATTGAGAGAGAAGTCTCCGATGCGCCGGTCGTTGGCAAAGAACTTCAGGTGATCGTAGTTGCGAACGAGATAACCGTCCGCATTGCACGAGCGCACCTGCTGGAGCGTCCATTCTTCGCCCGTTTTGAAAATGCGCGGGGGCGCCATCCAGATGGAAGGTTGAGGGTTGAGGGTTGAGGGTTGAGAGGCGGAGCAACCGTGTGCAGTGTGAAACAATGTCACTGCTTCGCGATACTTCTTGGGATTCTCAAAATCGCAATACACCGTCGTTATCCCGCACTGCAAGGCCGCTTCCAACTGGGCCAGGTTGCGCACGAGGACGATTAAATGACTGGTAGGGACGCGTTCCACCGCGTCCCCAACTTCCCCTGGCTTCGAAGAAGAAGATGGGGACGCAGTGAAATGCGTCCCTACCAGTTGCCACCGCTTCGGCGTGACCCGTTGCCGTTCCAGTTCGACCACCGCATCACGACGCAAACGATTCAACTCGCTCACCGGCAACATCACCTGGCCCGACAGTTCATTCTTCAATTCGCCTAACTTAAACGGCGTGCCACCGAGACGACTGAGTTGTTCTCGAAGACGCTCTGTGGTCAACGGTTGCTTCTCGGCGGCGACCAGCGGCACAGTCGAGTCCAGTTTCGCGACGTGACCCTCGTCGTCCCGGGCAATGAGCGTGAAAGGCCTTCCCACCAACCCGTGAACCTCAAAATGCAGCGGACGTTGAAAGCGAATCCTGTCACCCTCAAAACTCTGGCGCAGACGTTTGTCGAGTTCGGGATCGTTGGTCTTCCAGAGCTTGTCGCCGACATGAACCCGCCGAAAATTCACATCCCCGTGACCGAAGCCCAGCCAGGTTTCTGAGCCCCGTTGGGTGACTTGATAAACGCGTCCGCCTTCTTCGTCCTGATCGGGCGTGCCTGCGTCGAATACCACGCCGTCCCCCGGTTTGAGCGGCCCGACCAGTTTGAGCGCGACTTTTTCGTCCGCCACGCGCGTCACTTCACCAAGAAAGACACCGCGCTTTTTGCCGAAGCGCGCGTGGACCAGCTTTTGATTGTCGATTCCGCCGAACCAGCCGGTGAACAAGCCACGGGAGAAAGCCATCTCCATGTCGTATTTACGATTTACGATTTCCGATTTACGGGCTGGTTCGTTTGCGACACGTGAATCGTGATTCGTAGTTCGTAAATCATCCAGCGCTTGCCGGTAAACACGTGTGATGTTGGCCACGTATTCCGGTGACTTGAGCCGGCCTTCGATTTTCAAGGAGGCCACGCCAGTGCGCACCAATTCGGGTAAAACCACCAGCCCGGCAAGGTCCTGCGGACTGAGCAGATATTTGCGATCACCGAGGCGGACTTGTTTGCCATCGGAGATCAGTTCATAGGGCATGCGGCAGGCCTGAGCGCATTCGCCGCGATTCGCCGAGCGTCCGCCCAGTGACTCACTGGTGAGGCATTGGCCGGAATAGGCCACGCACAATGCGCCGTGGACGAAGACTTCGAGTGGAAGTGACGGGTGACGCGTGACGGGTGACACGAGTTCGCCAGTGCGTGTGCCATAGCTTTCGTGACACTTGTCACCCGTCACGTGACACGAATTGTTTGCCTGAATCTTCTCAATTTCCGCAATCGAACACTCGCGCGCGAGCACCACGAGATTGCATCCGAGTTCCTTGGCGAACTCGACGCCCGCGGCACTCGTAACCGTCATTTGCGTGGAAGCGTGGATCGGAAAGTCCGGTGAGAGCGAGCGAATGAGTCGGCAAATGCCAACGTCCTGCACAATGGCGGCATCCACGCCGGCAGTGATGATGGAGCGCAGATACGTTTCCGCATCGGCCAGTTCGTTTTCAAACACCAGTGTGTTGAACGTGACGTAACCCTTCACGCCGCGGCGATGCAGGAATTCCATCAACCTGGGCAGGTCGGCTACGGTGAAATTGTGCGCGCGCATTCGCGCATTGAACTTTTCCAGGCCGAAATAAATGGCGTCCGCGCCGTTCTCGACCGCAGCCCTGGCGCAATCCCAATCGCCCGCAGGCACGAGCAACTCCGGCAAACGCGGAGCGGAAAACGCCGCGTGCGGATTGGTGTCCGCGCCCGACGTGCTGGTTTCAACTGGAGGCGATTGCGCCATGAAAGCAGGGTAACAGCACTGCGGGTGGGAAACAAAACTTGTTTGTGTAGGACAGGCGTCGCGCCTGCCTCTAATTTGGAAAAATGTCGTTTCACTTTGTATTTGATTTTGAATCAGATGGAGACAGGCGCGACGCCTGTCCTACATCGAGCTTTGCGCCTCCGCGCCTTTGCGCTTAACTCTAGCCATGCGCGTGTTGATTGTGGGTTGTGGCTACATTGGCCTGCCGCTCGGAGCGGAATTGGTTCGACAGGGCCACACTGTCTTTGGGTTGAGGCGCACCGCGGATGATGCGGAACTGAAGGCGGCTGGCATCACGCCGTTGCGTGCAGACATCACTCGGGCTGAGACATTGATTGATCTGCCGCGTGATTTCGATTGGGTGGTTAATTGTGCGGCTTCCGGTGGCGGCGATGCTGAGGCGTATCGGCAGCTTTACTTGGAAGGCAACCGGAATTTGATCAAGTGGCTGACTGGTAGCGCGGCCATCTCGGCTGCGAGTTCCGGCGGCGTCTCGCCGCCTGGAGAAACACGGGGCGGGACGCCCCGTGAACTCGCAGGCGAGGACGCCCGCGCTACCACAATGCGTCTCAAGAAATTTATCTACACCAGCAGCACGAGTGTCTATGGACAGAACGATGGCTCGCTCGTGACGGAAACCGATCCCGTATCGCCAGCGACGGAAACGGGGCGCATTCTCGTCGCCGCGGAAAACCTGCTGTTGGCAGCCGCAATGAGTGCTGGGAGCGCTGGCGTCTCGCCGGCGAGTTCGATGGGCACTCGCAGCTTGCCGGCGGGACGCCAGCGCCCCCAGGGAGATTGGAAGAAAGGATCACCAGGACACTCGCCGCACGAGTTTCCGGTCATGATTTTGCGGCTGGCGGGGATTTACGGGCCGGGACGCGGGCATTGGTTTAAACAATTCCTGCGTGGTGAAGCGCGACTGGAGGGCGATGGCTCGCGTTTCCTGAACATGGTTCATGGCGATGACGTGGTGGGTGCAATCATCGCCGCGTTGGAAAGCGACGTGCAGTTGCCGTCTGTGTTCAATGTGGTAGATGACGAGCCGGTGATGCAGCGCGACTTCTTTGCGTGGCTGGCCGGGCAATTGGGCAAGCCGATGCCGCCGTCTGTGCCCACGGATGCTGAGACGAACCGCAAACGCGGCGTGACGAACAAGCGCGTTTCAAATCAGCGGCTCAAGAGAGGGCTTGGCTACCAGTTCAAGTATCCTACGTTTCGGGAGGGCTACGCGGTAGAGATTGGGCGAATGGACCAAACCGCGAAGCGGCCAATACGTGAATAGCCGTGGGTGCAAACCCACGGTGGATGCGACGGGATTATTCGACCCCTGCGGGGTCGAATGTAATTTCAAATCGGTTGACCGTGGGCTGCGCCCACGGCTATTCATGTTTTGTCCCTCCGGGACAATTGGACCGCTGATGCCGAGGTGACCGCAAAGCCGGCGTGACGAACAAGCGCGTTTCGAATCAGCGGCTCAAGAAAATGCTTGGCTACCAGTTCAAGTATCCGACGTTCCGGGAGGGTTACGCGGTGGAGATTGCGAAAACGAGTGGGCCAAGTAATTGAACTGGTGAGCGGTTAACGGTTCGTACTAACCAAAACTGTATGAACGATTGCTTGATTTGTTTTCCACCAATCCGAGAGGGAGCTACGCCCTGGTTCCAGCCACCACGATTCCAGGGAACCGTCAAGTTCTTGGCTGTCGTTAAGGCAAACGAACAAGTTGCTTAAAACTTGAGAGGGACTTTCAGTTTGCGCGAGTTCTCCCGCAAATGTCTTGTCGGACAAAAACATCCGGAGGAGATACGATCGGCTCCCGCCATCGAGGTGTGACTTCCACCAGCCGATGAGGAAACCTGAACTGTGTCCGAAGCGGTACAGTAACCAGTTGTGAGGGCAGTTTCCTAAGTTTAATGCCAGTGAAATAGGCGATCGCTCAAGAGTGATCTGCTTCCGATAAGCGATTGGTCCAATGCGCTTCTTGTATTCAGACCGTTTCAAACCGCAGGCAGTGCATACGTATTGGTCGTATGTCGAACGCATCGGAATCGACGTCGCAATTAGCACCATTGCCACCACTGCCAATATCAAGACGATTGCCTGCTTTGCTCTTGTCGTCATGCGCAGTCACTCGAAGAGTGGTTATCCATTACTTCGTGACGCTATCTACCTTTCGAGTGGCTGTCGATGGGTCTTATGCAAGCACGGCGAGAAGGTTCTTCGTTGAACAATTCGGATCGAGCCGCCACCATGTACCGAAAAGAACCGAAAACGATCCGCGTTTTGAATCATGAAAACACCTGTTCTTCCTCCTACTTCCCATACGCCGCAGAAATACTCCGGGCCGTCCGCGGCTGAGGTGCTGGCGCAACGCAAGCAGTTCCTCAATCCGGGCATCTTCCTTTACTACAAAGAGCCCATCATGTTCGTCGAAGGCAAGATGCAATACATCTGGGACGACCAGGGGAAGCGTTACCTCGACGGGCTGGGCGGCATTGTGACGATCAGCGTGGGGCATTGTCATCCGCACGTGGTCGCGGCGGCGAACAAGCAGAACGAGACGCTCCAGCATTCCACGACGATTTATCTGCACCCCAACGTCTGCGCGTTTGCTGAAAAGCTGGCGTCGAAGCTGCCGGGAGATTTGAAAGTGTGTTACTTCGTCAACTCCGGTTCGGAGGCGAACGATCTGGCGTTGCTCATGGCGCGGGCTTACACGCAGAACTACGACGTGATCGCGTTGCGCAATGCGTATCACGGCGGCAACGCGTCGGGCATGTCGGTCACGGCGCACAGCACCTGGAAATATAATGTGCCGCACAGTTTCGGCGTGCATCACGCCATCGCGCCGTATCCGTATCGCGGGCCGTATGGCTACGACGACGCGGACGCGGGCCGCAAATATGCCGATGACGTGAAGAACCTGATTGAGTTCGCGACGCCCGGCAAAGTCGCGGCGTTCATCGCGGAATCCATTCAAGGCGTCGGCGGCTTCGTGGAATTTCCGCAAGGTTATCTCAAACACACTTACGAGCACGTGCGCGCGGCGGGCGGTGTTTGCATTGCGGACGAAGTGCAGACGGGTTTTGGTCGCACCGGCACGCATTTCTGGGGTTTCGAGACACAGGGGGTGATTCCCGACATCGTCACGATGGCGAAGGGCATTGGCAATGGGTGTCCGTTGGCGGCGGTGGTGACGACGGCAAAGATTGCGCAATCGCTTGTGGGCAAAGTGCACTTCAACACGTTCGGCGGCAATCCGGTGGTGAGCGCGATGGGCAAGGCGGTGCTGGAAGTGATTGAGAAGGAGAAGTTGCAGGAGAACGCGCTGAAGATGGGTGCGCGCATCAAGGCGGGCCTGGAGAAGTTGAAGGCGAAGTATCCGATCATGGGTGACGTGCGCGGCAAGGGCCTCATGCTCGGCGTCGAGATGGTGAAAGATCCGAAGACCAAAGAGCCGGCCAAGGCCGAGTGCTCCGCCGTGCTCGAACACGCGCGGGAGATGGGCCTGCTGCTGGGCAAAGGCGGCTTGTGGGGCCAGACGATCCGCTTCGCGCCGCCGATGTGCATCACCGAGGCAGACGCGGATTTCATCGTGGATGTGTTTGATGCGGCGTTTGGGAAACTCTCGTAGCGTCAGCCATCCTGGCTGACGTAGAGGGCCGGCATCCTGCCGCCCGGAAAAAGCGTCTGAAGGGAGCACGGTTTGAGAAATCTCGGACGCGCTTAGGTTTGCGGGTGATATTTCCGCCGGGCTGGAAGCCCGGCTCTACGGCAGGCAGAATGCCCGCCGCTACTGCGCACGCCGCTCGCTCGCACTGCTCCACTTCCAGTCCTCCGGCGCTTGGCAGAATCCTGCTTTTACCGGATTGTTTTCCACATACTGCACCAACCGCACGTGCTCTTCATCGTCGCGAATCCAGTGGTCAAAGGACTCCGTCTGCCAGAACTCCTGACCTGTGCGATGGAGTAACTTGTTCGCCTGGCGGCTCGTGAAGGATTTCCAACTATGCAGGATGTCACTCAATGTGTGGCCTGTCATTGGCCACACCACAGCGTGGACGTGATTGGGCATCACCACCCAGGCGCGTAGTTCGTAGCGCTCGTTGACGAAATATCTCAACGCCTCGGCCACGAGATCGGCGATTTCCGGCTTGCTCAACCAACACGCGCCATGGCCGGCATCCAGGAGCGCTTCGACCTTGTCGCAATACCAGGCAAGAAGTTGTTGTTCCTCGTGCCACGTGAGTGGGCTTTTTGCTCCACGCGCTTGCTCAAGGATAGCTTGGCGTTCCTGTTTCAGTCGTGCCACTTCGTGCGCTGGCAGCGAATCGGCCAATCGGAACGTGACAAAATACACTGCGCCTTCCTTTTTGAGATGGGGCAGTTTGCCGCGGAAATGAAGGCCGGAAACCAGCGGGGTTGGAGGCGTGTTGGACATGCGATGGAGCATGAGAACATCGAGGATCGCGAGCAAGCGGATTGTAGCGTCAGCCATCCTGACTGACGTAGAGGGCGCGCATCCTGCCGCCCGGAAAAAGCGTTTGAAGAGAACACGGTTGACGAAAACTCGGACGCGCTTAGGCTGGCGGGAGATTTTTCCCGCCGGGCTGGAAGCCCCGGCTCTACGGCAGGCAGAATGCCTGCCGCTACAGCAGCTTCGCGCCGCCGATGTGCATCACCGAGGCGGACGCGGATTTCATCGTGGATGTGTTTGATGCGGCATTTGGGAAGTTGGGTTGAACGGGGAGTCTGAGCACGTTTCTCGCGGCGAAAAAGCGGCGGTGAACGCGCCGCAGTCCAGACGCTTTGCGACAATCCAGTGCACGAAACCGCGCGGAGCGTCTGGATTGCGGTGGCTTTAGCACCGCTTTTCAATCGCGTTGAACCCGGAAACACGGCCTTTGCAAAAGCCTGACGGCTGGTTATCTTGCGACCATGAGCACAGTTCAAGAAATTGAGGCTGCCATTCCGCGCTTGTCCCGCGCAGAAGTTGAGGAACTTCGTGCCTGGATTGACGATTTTCTCGAAGATCAACTCGAGTTGAAGGACGAGGTAAAAGCCAAGCTCGATCAATCCCGCAGCGAAATTGCGGCGGGGAATTACACGACGCGCCAGCCCAAGTGAGTTCGTGGCTGCTGCGCTCTAAATGAAAAAGGCGCTCATTACGTTTGGAATCGTCCTCGGGTCCATCGCACTGTTCTTGGTCGGGTTGTCGATTCTGTTTGGCTATCTGTTTAGCGTTCCCTATCCGCCGCAACCAACCTTCGGTTTCACGGGTAATTGGCGTTACACTGGTGTGTTCGGCTATGAAGAGCGTCCGCTGCCGCCAGCATCCCGGATATGGGAAGAATATCTGGCATGGGAACCCAAAACAGAGCATAGGCAGCGGCTGTTTTTGGCGCGCCTTGGAGGTTTAGAGCGTCAGTCAGGGTTTACAGTTTCTACGAATTCGGGAGATACACCAATGGGTGCCCAAAGATATACAGATATTGAGTTCACCTATACTGACCCAACAAATGGTACATACCGGTTACATTGGAGTTTGCCTGGTGAACACGATCCCAGCTTCTTACGATTCACTAATCAGTTTCGGCTTTACCAACTTGAGCTTGGCGGGTCAACGAATGACGATCCTCCGAGGCTTTTCATCCAATCGATTGAAGGAATAAGACCCGAGCACTACGTCGGGAACTGATCTTCATCCGCAAACGACCCGCTTGACGAAATGGAACTGGTTGCTAGGCTTTCCCCGTGAATTTGATCCGCAGGCAAGCTGAGACGGCCTTTACGGGCGCGTTTTACTTTTACTTTTGGCCGGAGGACCGGCGCTTGCGGCTGCGATAGCTTTCTCACATAGACAAATCGCCGCAGGTTGCCACGCCACCTGCGGTTTTTTGTGGCGTCCTGCGGTCAACCCGAACAACACCATGATCATCGTATTAAGACCCCGGATCTCGAAGCGGGACGAACGCGCCGTGCTGGAGGAAATCCGCAAACTTGGCTACACGCCCCACGTCATGCGCGGTGTGGCTCGCACCGTCATCGGCGCCATCGGCGACGAACTTTCCCACGCCAACCTGAGCGCCCTGAGCGCGCAGTTCCCCAGGGTGGTCGAGAGCGTGATGCCGATTCAGAAGCGTTACAAACTGGTAAGTCGCGAGGCGCATCCGGCAAATTCCACCGTCCGGGTGGGCAAACACGTCATCGGCGGCAAGAAAATGCACGTGATGGCCGGTCCGTGCTCGGTGGAGAGCGAGAAGCAGTTGCTGAAAACGGCGGAGGCCGTGAAAGCGGCGGGGGCGACGGTGCTGCGTGGCGGGGCATTCAAGCCGCGTACGTCGCCGTACGAGTTCCAAGGGTTGGGTGAGAAGGGATTGAAGTTGCTGGCCAAGGCGCGGAAGGAAACTGGCTTGGCCGTGATCACCGAGTTGTTATCCGAGCGTCATGCCGAGTTGGTGGCGGAATACACGGACATCATTCAAATCGGCGCGCGCAATGCGCAGAATTTCCAGTTGCTCATCGCCGCCGCGAAGACAGGCAAGCCGGTGCTGCTCAAGCGCGGGCTTTCGATGAAGATTGAAGAATGGCTGCTGGCCGGCGAATACGTGTTGGCCAACGAGAATCCGAACCTGCTCTTCTGTGAGCGCGGCATCCGGACGTTCGAGACTTACACGCGAAATACGCTAGACCTCTCGACGATTCCGATCATCAAGCACGAGGCGCATTCGCCGATTGTGATTGATCCGAGCCAGGGCGCGGGCCGGGCGGATCTAGTGGCGACGATGTGCAAAGGCGCGGTGGCGATGGGCGCGGACGCGTTGCTCATCGAGGTGCATCCGAATCCGGCGGAGGCGTGGAGCGATGGCGCGCAGCAGGTAACGCTGGATGGCTTTGCGAAGTTGATGAAAGAATTGAAGCCGTTCATCGCGGCGGCGGGGCGGGAGTAATTGGGGAATCTCCCCCTCACCCCGGCCGTCTCCCATTCGGAAGGGGCGAGGGAGCGTCAAGCGATGCCACGTTTCTCTGACGCCATCGCGTCCGGTATTTAAGTAGAAAACCCCTTCCGGTTTCCC
Organism: Verrucomicrobiia bacterium; assembly: GCA_036274115.1. Classification (GTDB taxonomy): domain Bacteria; phylum Verrucomicrobiota; class Verrucomicrobiia; order Limisphaerales; family JADLHS01; genus JADLHS01. The sequence continues at coordinate 26,645 of DASUGI010000376.1, read as the reverse complement.
GGAAGGGGTTTGTGATTCTTAGCTCAGATTAGAACTTGTAGATGATATTTGCGGCAACCACCACTTCGTTCTTCAGCCCATCCGGGCCAGCGCCATTTGGTCCATACGAGGGCTGATTGGCGTGGTCCCAGCGGACTTCCACACGGCTGATGACGTTTTCCCACAGGTTGTATTGGACGGTGCCGGTGAGCGCGTACGCTTCGTTGTCCGTGCCGGCGACGTCACCCTGTTCGCGGATCGTCTCAGCACGACCGTGCAGGCTCATCTTCTCCGTGGCCTGGTAGGAGAGATAGAGCGCCCAGGCGTACTGGTTGTCAACCGCTGCGGCAAAGGCTGGCGAAATCACGCTGGCCGTGGTTGCGCCATCCCACATGTGGGCGTAGTCAAACGAGATGCCAGCCTTGAGGCCGGTCACCGGAGTGTTGACGGTCGCACCAACGTAGTAGTTATCGCGAGTGCCACCTGCGCCGGCGTTCGCGAAATTGTCGAACCCGACCAGGATACCACCATACAAGCTGGATCCGGCCAGCCAACCCCAATCGCTTGGAGCGGTGAGGGCGATTGCACCCGTATAAGCTTTGTAGGATTCGACATCTGAGCGGCTATTGATGGTTGGTCCTACCGTATTCACGATACCGCCCTTTACCTCGATGGATTCGGTGAACCTGTAACTGGCGAGGAGGCCGGTTTGAGTGGTTGGCTCCAAAGTAAATCCGTAGGAGCGCGTCATGTTTGGGTTGTTGCCGGATTCGAGGGTTTCGTAACCCAGAATGGTGTCGAACACACCAACCTTCCAGTCAATACCGTTGCCGACCGGAGTGCGCAAGGCGACGTAGGCCTGCCGGATGGCAATATCTTGAACCGTGGCACCCAATGAGGCGGTGTTGAGACTGTTCGCGTCCGGGCCAAACCAAAGGTCAGCGCGATATCCCGAGGCCCATTCGCTTTCGTCGAGGGCCTTGCTCACGGTGAGCTGAAACACGTTCAGGTTGAAGCCGTCGGCTTTACCTGCTCCGCCGAAGGCATAGCCCGGGAGGTTTTCGTTGCCGGTGCCCGGATTCCACTGCATCGAGGTATCGATATACCCGCTGATGGTCGTGCCCGACACCGCCGTCGAAACGGCGTTCATCTTTTCCTCGGCGTGAGCGGCTGAGGTGAGGCTGACGGCGCCAAGCGCCGCCAGACCCAGCGTCCATTTATTAAACTTCATTTGGTTCCTCCGATGTTCTTTGTTCTTATGTTGTACGTGCTTTGTCCATTGCATTAACGGGATAAAACCGGTCTATCCCGGCACCCAAGCTCGGTGCATTTGCGGGGATTGATAGGGAAATTGGGCCAATTTGACAACAAGTATTTTCGTGCCGCCGCTCAAAACCGAACAGGGTTTGCTCCAGGATGGGGCAGTGTTTTCGGGGATGATGAGCGGCCAAGGTGGCTCACAGGCTGAAAAGGTGAAGTTCGTCGTCGATGGAATGGCTGTTGCTTTTCCCCTGCTAACGTGGTTACAAGGCAGCGAGTCTTGAATAATCGCGCCGTAACGAGTATCAACCTGCTATCGCAACAAGTTCAAACTTATGCCGTCATTCGTCTATGTCGCCCGCGAGACGGGCTCAGGTCGGGAAATTCGCAGTTCCGTCGACGCGGCCACTGAGCAAGCTGCCATTGCAGCGCTGCTCGGTCGCAATCTTCTGGTGGTTTCCATTCAGGAAAAGGTGGCCAAAAAAGGCCGGACCTCCGGCGGCACGGTGCCCCTGGCAGATTTGGTGGTATTCACGCGCCAGTTGGCCACGATGATTGATGCGGGTCTGGCGATGGTCCAATGTCTTCAAGCCCTGGCCGAGCAGACCCAGAACAAGGCGATGCGGGATACCATTAAGGACGTTTGCGCCCGGGTCGAAAGCGGTGACAGTTTCTCGGAAGCGCTTCAAAAGCATCCCAAAGCGTTTAACCGGTTGTATGTGGCCATGGTGGGCGCGGGTGAAAAGGGCGGTTTGCTGGCTGAAATTCTGGCGCGACTCGCGGTGTATCTGGAAAATACCGCGCGCCTTCGCAAAAAGGTAAAGTCGGCGATGATGTATCCGACGGTGGTCACAGTTGTCGCGATTGCCATTACGGTCTTTCTGTTGGTCAAGGTCATTCCGGTCTTTGGCGACATCTATTCCGGCTTCGGCGCACAACTGCCGGGTCCGACACAGTTCATGATCCATCTGAGCACGATTGTGAAAAAGTTCTTCTGGGTGTTCTTGATTGCCGGGGTTGGTGTGGTTTACGGCTGGCTCTACTTCATCAAGACCAAACCGGGTCGCGAGTTCTGGGATCGGAATCGGATTCGCCTGCCCATTTTTGGAATTATCGCTCATAAGATTTGTCTGGCCCGGTTTACGCGCACCCTGGCGTCGTTGATTCGCAGCGGTGTTCCCATTCTGGAAGTGCTCCACATCGTTTCCCAGACGGTTGGAAACGTCGTGATGGAGAAAGCCATCAAGACGGCTTCCGCTGACATTGAGCGTGGTGAGAGCATTTCGGCTGCGCTCGGCAAGCATCCCGTCTTCCCGAACATGATTATTCGTATGATTACCGCCGGTGAGCAAACCGGTAAGATCGATAACATGCTCGAACGTATTTCTGACTTTCTGGACGAAGAAATTGAAACCACGTTGTCCGGCTTGACCTCGCTGATTGAACCAATTCTCATCGTGTTCCTCGGCGTCGTGGTCGGCGGCATGGTGATCTGTATGTTCCTGCCGATCTTCAAGATGGCTGACATCGTTAATCCGAAGCGGTAATTGGCCGCAGCAAACTTCACGAACCGCCAGTCTGCCATGCAGACTGGCGGTTTGGTTTTCACGAGGCGGTGTGGCGTTATCCGGCCCGGCGTACTACGCTGTCGCGTTGCGCCCAGTCAGGATTGCCCTGCGTGTAATCGAGGTTGTAATGGAGGCCGCGGCTCTCCGGTCGTGTCAGCGCGCACCGCACGATGAGTTCAGCGACCGTTGCGATGTTGCGCAGTTCCAGCAAGTCCGCAGTCACGGTAAAATTCCAATAGTACTCCTGAATTTCCTGTTGCAGGTTTGCCAGGCGCGATTGGGCGCGTTGCAGCCGTTTGTTTGTGCGGACGATCCCCACGTAGTCCCACATACACCGGCGGATTTCGTCCCAGTTGTGTGAAACCACCACCATCTCGTCCGGGTTATCCGCCTCGCCAGACTGCCAGGCGGGAATTCTGAATTCAACCGGCGTCAGCCGTCGTTTGCCGGTGAGTTCGGCGGCGCGATGGGCACAAACCAGCGCCTCCAGCAGAGAGTTGCTGGCCAGCCGATTCGCGCCATGCAGGCCCGTGCAGGCAACTTCGCCGACCGCAAACAGGCCGGCGATGTCGGTTTCCCCGTCCACATTCGTCACGACACCACCGCATTGGTAATGCGCCGCCGGCACGACAGGAATCGGTTCTTTGGTGATATCAATGCCGAACTGGAGGCAGGTCTTGTAGATGTTCGGAAATCGATCAATCACGAAGCGCGCCGGTTTGTGGGTGATATCCAGGAGCACGTGCTCCGCACCGCTCTTCTTCATTTCGGCGTCGATCGCCCGGGCCACGATGTCACGGGGGGCCAGTGATCTCAATGGATGGTAATGATCCATGAATTCTGCGCCCTCCAGGGTTTTCAAAGCGCCACCCTCGCCCCGGACCGCTTCGGTGATGAGAAACGACTTCGCTTTCGGATGGTACAGGCACGTGGGATGAAACTGAATAAACTCCATGTTGGCCACTGGCGCGCCCGCGCGATAGGCCATGGCCACGCCGTCGCCGGTGGCAATGTCCGGGTTCGTGGTGTAGAGGTAGACTTTTCCGCAACCGCCGGTGGCCAACAACGTTACTGGCGCTGAAACCGTCTCGACTTTGCCGGTTGCCTTGTCGAATACGTAAGCGCCGAGGCATCGATTCTCGCCCACGTAACCGAGCTTCTGGCTCGTGATGAGGTCGATCGCGAGATGATTTTCAAAGATGGAAATGTTCGCTTGTTGGGCAACGGCATTCAGGAGGGCGCGTTCAATCTCCCGGCCGGTGACGTCCTTGGCGTGAAGGATTCGGCGCTTGGAGTGTCCGCCTTCCTTCCCCAAATCGAGTTGCCGGCTGCCATCCTCGCTGGGCATTTCGCGTTCGGAAAACTTCATCCCGAGTGTAATCAACTCGGCAATCCGGGCCGGACCTTCCTCCACAATCGTTCGGACCACGTGTTCCTTGCACAACCCGGCGCCGGCCTGGAGGGTGTCGCGCACATGCAATTCAAAGGAATCCTCCTTGCTCGTGACCGAGGCAATGCCGCCCTGCGCGTAATTGGTATTCGATTCGGCGCGATTCTTCTTGGTGACAATCGCCACCCGACCGCGCGGCGCCACTTTGAGCGCGAAGAACAGTCCGGCAATTCCGCTGCCGAGAACCAGGAAGTCAAATTGCTTCATCCGGCGACACGATGAACGGAACGTCTCACGGAAGCAATCGTCAGCTTTACGGCATGGCTTTCCGGCTGGTCTGGGAACGCCGCCTCCCGTAAGCTCCGAAGCGGAAATGAGAATTCTCGGCATTATTCCCGCGCGTTATGCCTCCACCCGTTTTCCCGGCAAACCATTGCATCTCCTTGCCGGCAAACCACTCATCCAGCGCGTCGTCGAGCAATGTCAAAAGGCGAAATCCTTGAGCGAGGTGATCGTGGCGACGGACGATGCGCGCATTGCGGACGCAAGCCGGAAGTTTTGCCGAGTGGAGATGACGCGCGACGATCACCCGAGTGGCTCAGACCGCATTGCGGAAGTGGCCGCCCGATGGGAGTGCGATGCCGTGGTGAACATTCAGGGTGATGAACCGTTGATTGATCCGGCGGTGATTGACGTGGTCGCGGCCGCATTGCAAAACGCAGAAATGTCAACGGCCGCGACCCCGATCAGGAACGTCGCGGAGTATGACAACCCGAATGTGGTGAAAGTGGTTGTGAATGTGGCGGGGCGCGCGCTTTATTTCTCACGCCGCACGATCCCGTTTCTCCGCGAGGCGGCGAACCGCCCCGCTCGCGAGCAATTGTCGGCTTTTCCTTTCTTAAAGCATCTGGGCATTTACGGGTTTCGACGCGAAACCCTTTTGCGGCTGGTCAAGTTTCCGGTTTCACGGCTGGAGAACGCGGAAAAGCTGGAGCAGTTGCGAGCGCTCGACAATGGCATCAGCATCGCGGTGGCCCCTGTCGATTACGACAGCATAGGCGTTGACGTTCCTGATGATGTCGCACGAGTGGAGTCTCTCATCCGAGAGCAGGGCGGCGTGGCTAAGGCTGGCTGAAGCAACGCGGTCATGCTGTTCAACTCAAACGAGTTTCTGGTTTTTTTTGGCTTTTTCCTCGTCTGTTATTGGCTGGTACGGCACTCGTTGGCGTTGCGCAATTGCCTGGTCGTAGTCGCCAGTTACGTTTTCTATTGCTGGTGGGACTACCGGTTTGGCGCGTTACTCCTGTTTACTTCTTTGACGGACTTTTTCCTCGGACGATTGATCGCCGCTTCGCCTTCGGTACAGCGACGAAAGTTCCTGTTGTTTCTGAGCGTCACTTGCAACCTGACGCTGTTGGGGTTTTTCAAATACTTTGATTTTTTCGCCCAGAGTCTGGAAGCGCTATTGGCTTCGTGCGGCTTTCGGATGTCGCGCTTTGTCCTCGATGTGACCCTGCCCGTGGGTATTTCGTTTTATACCTTCCAGTCGATGAGCTATATCATCGACGTTTACCGGCGGCAGATCCCGGCGACGCGAAATGTGATCGATTTCCTTGCCTTCGTGTCTTTCTTCCCGCAATTGGTTGCCGGTCCGATCGAACGGGCTTCACATCTGCTGCCGCAATTTGCTCAAACGCTGCGCATCACGCGGGAGAATATCGAACGCGGCCTGTGGTTGATGATCTGGGGAATGTTTCAGAAGGTCGTGCTCGCGGATAATCTCGCACCGTTGGCGGAACTGGCCTTTGACCACGCGCAACCCTCGCTGCCGGTTCTGGCGTTGGGTTCAATTGCTTTTGGCCTCCGGATCCTGTGCGATTTTGGCGGGTATTCGGATATCGCGCGAGGTGTTGCGTCCGTGTTGGGGTTCACTCTGATGATCAACTTCAATGCCCCCTATACTGCCCGGTCACTCAAGGAGTTTTGGGGACGTTGGCACATCAGTCTCTCAACCTGGATTCGAGACTACTTATACATTCCACTGGGCGGCAATCGCCGCGGAGAGTGGCGCACCGGATTAAACCTGCTGGTGGTGATGTTGCTGGCAGGGTTGTGGCACGGGGCTGCGATCAACTTTGTCCTTTGGGGATTGTGGCATGGAGCGGGCCTCCTGGGGTACCACGTTTGGAGCCGGTTACGTCCGGCGGACCGGCCGTTGCCCAAAGCCTTCGCCTGGGCTCTGACGATGGCCTTCGTGTTTGGCGGCTGGGTTCTTTTTCGCATCCAATCGGCCGAAGGTCTCTTCAACGCGACACTCTCATTGGGTCGGTTGGACCTGCCGGTTTGGTGGAAGACGTATGTTCTGAGCCTGACGGTGCTGGCAGCGCCCGTGGTGATCATGCAATTCCGCCAGGGCTTGCTGAACCAGGCGGATAGCTTCGCGGTTATCTCTCGGCGCTGGCGAGTCGCCTTGAATGGGTTGATGCTCCTGGCGATTGCAGCGTGGTGGAGCCAGGAGCCAGCAACGTTCATTTATTTTCAGTTTTAACAATGCAAAGCCACCGATACGAGCTGAACCGCCGTGACCTGGTCCGACTTATTTTGCCAGTGATGGGTGTATGGGCGATTGCTGCGGGATGTTTGCATGCTGCGGCGTGGTTGAAGTGGTTGCCCGCCGAGCCGACCACACTGTACGCGGATGAAACGGTGTTGCGTCATCAGGCCAGGGCCAGAAAGACTCCGCACCCGGCCGAGATTGTCATTGTCGGTGACTCCACTTGCCATGCCGCCGTGGATGCTGCGGCGCTTTCCGCACAACTGCCGGGACGTACCCCGGTGATTAATCTGGCATTGGTCATTGGAATCGACGTGACGATGTACGCCAGAATTGCGGCGGATTTTGCCGTTACAAACCCGGGTCAGGTGCGGTGGGTTGTGTTGCTGGTAACTCCCAGTCGCCTGGCACAACGCGGCGACACATTCCTGTGGGATCAATTCTTTGACGATTCTCACCCGGAAGCAAAGCCGGCTCCTGCCATTGCCGAGATATCCGGAGGAAAACTGTTCAGAGAACGACTTGCCAGCCAGGTTCTTCCACAACCGTTGCGCGGAAAAGGGGCGGCCATGTTTGGTTTCACCCCGGAATTGGATCGCTTCATGACTTTGCACGATGGCAGCGTCATGGACTTTGGTGAAATGTCGGCGCAAACATTTCCGGTCCCGGCGGAATTTCCGGTCGGACCCGATTTCGCGGAGGCCTGCCGCGACTTTCGCGCCCATCTGCCTCCCGGTGTCAAGCTGGCCGTCGGCATGACGCCGAGTCCGGCGCGCGCCTCCGGCCCGCAAACGCAGCGGGCCTACCGCGAGTGCCTGGAGCGACTTGATGATCTTCTCCGCCCGGATGCGCTACTCACCAATCTGCCCGTTACGCTGCCAACTCCCGGATTTTCACCTTCGGCCCATATGAATGCGGCCGGTCAGCAGCAGTTTACCGCGGCCCTGGCCCGGGAGTTGGCGAGATTGCCGTGACATCCGGTTACGGGAATAATTACACTGGATGCGGGCGTGGAGTAGCGCACCGGAAAGCGTTGTTGTCTGTTTCGGAAGGGTAATCAAAGTTCAAAGAATGAAATTCATTTTCATCACAGGTGGTGTGGTTAGTTCGCTCGGCAAAGGGCTGACGGCGGCGGCGCTGGGCACCTTGCTTGAGAACCGTGGCCTCAAGGTCGCCATTCAGAAATTTGATCCCTACCTCAATGTCGATCCGGGTACGATGTCGCCCTATCAACATGGTGAAGTTTATGTGCTGGACGACGGAGCGGAGACCGACCTCGACCTCGGTCACTATGAGCGGTTCACCAACACCAAGCTTTCGCGCCTCAACAATCTCACCAGTGGCCAGGTGTATCAGACGGTGCTCAACAACGAGCGCGAAGGGATTTATCTCGGCAAAACCGTCCAGGTGATTCCGCATGTCACGGACGAAATCAAGCGCCGCATTTACGTTCTCGCGGATCAAACCAAGGCGGACGTTGTCATCACGGAAATTGGCGGCACCACTGGCGACATTGAAGGCTTGCCGTTCCTTGAAGCGATCCGTGAATTTGCGCTGGAAGCGGGCATTGGCAATACTTGTTTTATCCATGTTACCTACGTGCCATACATCAAAGCCGCCGGTGAGTTGAAAACCAAGCCCACCCAGCAATCCGTCGCCAAGCTGCGCGAAATCGGTATCACGCCGCAGATTATTGCCTGTCGATGTGAAAAGCCGCTCGACAAGGATTTGCGGCAAAAAATTTCGCTGTTTTGCAACGTGCCCGTCGAGGCGGTCATTGAAGAGAAGGATGTGGATCACTCGATTTACGAAGTGCCACTCATGTTGCAACGCGAGCGTTGCGACGAACTGGTTTGCCGCTATTTGCACCTGGACGTGCCGCCCGCGAAGATGGCGCACTGGCAGGAAATCATTCGCAAACTTATCGCGCCGCAGCACCGCGTACGGGTGGGAGTGGTGGGCAAATACATCGGCCTTCAGGACGCCTACAAGTCCGTTTACGAAGCGATCATTCACGGTGGCATTGGCAATGACTGCGGTGTCGAGATCGTGCAGGTGGATGCCGAGGAACTGGAGAAGGACGGTGGCGAAAAAACTCTCGCGGGTCTGGGAGGAATTTGTGTACCCGGCGGATTCGGCGAGCGTGGTATCGAGGGCAAAATCAAGGCGGCCAAGTTCGCGCGCGAGAACAAAGTTCCTTATCTCGGTCTCTGCTTGGGAATGCAGATTGCGACGATTGAGTTCGCGCGCAACGTGCTCAAGCTGGAGAAAGCTCATTCCACCGAATTCAATCCGGACTCGCCGCACCCGGTGATTGCGTTGCTCGATGCGCAACGGAAGGTCACCAAGAAAGGCGGCACCATGCGACTGGGCGCGCAGCCATGCCAGTTGGCCGTGGGCTCACAAGCCAGCAAGCTTTACGGTTCATTTGTCGTCAACGAACGTCATCGACATCGCTTCGAGTTCAACAACGCCTACCGCGAGCGGTTCGAGAAGGGCGGGTTTGTATTCAGTGGCAACTCGGCTGACGGCAAGCTGGTTGAAGTCATCGAGCTTAAAGACCATCCGTTCTTTGTGGCGAGCCAGTTTCATCCGGAATTCCTGAGCAAGCCGCATCAGCCGCATCCACTGTTTAAAGGTTTCATTTCCGCCGCGCATCAGTTCATTCATCACAAGCCGCTTTAGGCTTGAGGAGGAGACGTCACGTGGCGGCTCGATTTTGATTCGAACTGGTGACGCTGCGAGAAGATAATCCTTCGCATTCATGGTGCGCAAAATCATACGAGTTGCCATTGTGCTATTGGTGCTTTTGGGGCTGCCACTGATCGCCTGGCGGGCGTTTCTAAACCTCAGCATCAACCGGGAACTAGCCAAAATTCGCACCGCCGGTTTTCCTGCCAACGGCGAGGAATTGAACTTTTGGTATGCCGCCGTACCCGATCATCAGAATGCCGCGCTGGTGTTAACGCAGGCATTTGCACTACGTCAGGATTATCCGGACAACAGGTCAAACCTCATCAATGACTTTAAGTTTCCAAAGCGCAACGAACGATTGTCGGCCGAGCAGACCCAGTTACTCCAAGGATATCTTCGACTGAACGAAGCGCAGATCAGGAGGGCAGATGAAGCATTAACACTTCCTGCGGCCCGCTATCCGCTGGATTTTACCTTGCTGATGAATACGCCGTTGCCGCATCTCACATGGCTCAATGACCTGGCTGAACTTCACGAATTCGCTGCCTTGATTGCGTTGGAGTCCGGTGATTTTACCGCCGTAGGGACAAACATTATGACGATTCTGGCGTTGGTGCGAACGTTAGACAATGAACCCAGCGCCATCTCGCAGCTCGTTCGATTCAAGGGGATCGGGCGCGCTTTTATGACATTCGAACGCCGTGCCAATGCCGGCCCTCTCACGGCGGCCGAAATTGCGAATCTGACGATTGCGTTCGACCAAACGCGCGTCACTAGCAGCTCAGTGATTGCTCTTACCGGTGATCGCGCCCTGATGATTCCCTATTTCCGGATGACGCTGGCCGAGTACAACCGGCTTCATCCGCCCAAACCAAAGCAAGAACCAAAAGCGAACTCACCATTACCGTGCCACGGTCCGGCGATCTTGAGGCTCATCGGTTATTACGATCTGGACTACGGGACGTTTCTGGTTGGGATGAGAAAGGCGATTGCGCAATTGGGTAAAGCTCCGCCTGAGAACCTGCGGACGAGGGGCTATTTTGCCAGAATCGGTGAGGAGTCCGCCAAACGCCAGCGGTCGCTCTCCGGCCTGTTTTTTTCAAACTATGTAAACTCCGGGGTAGACGAGAACGTAGCACTGGCCAATCAGAGACTCGTTCTGGCCACCCTGGCGATAGAGCGTTTTCGAAACGACAACGGCAGACGGCCCGAAAGTCTCGATGAACTGGTGCCGAAGTATCTTGCGGAAGTGCCGGAAGACCCGTTTACCGGAATGGAACTGGAATATCGGGGAAAGGAAAAGGGATATGTCATTTACAGCCTCGGTCCGGATCGCGAAAACAACGAAGGTTTGGAAAAAGTGGACAAGAAGCAATCCGACGACGGAAGATCCTACGACATCACCTTCACCGTCGAACGATGACGTACCCCGAAGCCATCCAGTTTTTGTATGGCCTGCGTTTGTTTGGCGCGAAGTTCGGCCTGGAGAATACGCGTCAGCTGGCAGCGCTCGCGGGTAATCCGCAGGAACAACTGCGCTTCATCCACGTTGCCGGTACGAATGGCAAAGGCTCAACGTGCGCGATGCTTGAAAGCATTTATCGCGAGGCGGGTTTGCGGGTGGGATTGTTTACTTCGCCCCACCTGGTTTCGTTTCGGGAGCGGATGCAAATCAATCGGGAACTGATTTCGGAAGCGGATGTCGTCCGCCTGGTCACGGAAATGCAACCCCGGTTGGCGACGTTCCCGGTGGCGTATCATCCCACTTTCTTTGAAGTGATCACCGTGATGGCCTTGAGCTACTTCGCCGATCACAAGTCTGACCTGGTGATTTGGGAAACGGGGCTTGGGGGGCGACTTGATGCCACGAACATTGTGACGCCGCTTGCCAGCGTAATCACGAATATCGGACTGGATCACCAGCAGTGGTTGGGAGACACCCTCGCCGCAATTGCCGCCGAGAAAGCGGGCATCATCAAGCCAGGCGTGCCGACGCTGACGGCGACCAGCGTGCCTGAAGCCTTGGCGGTCATTGAAACGGTCGCGCAACAAAATTACTCGCCGCTCACCAGAGTGACATCCGAATACGCCTCGTCCATCGCGCATTCCGTGTTGACTGGCAAGCACCAGCAATTAAATGCTGCGTTGGCGGTGGCAACGGTAGACGTGCTTCGGTCAGCGATCCCCGTGACCGACGCGGCAATTCGGGCCGGGCTGACCAGGGTGAGTTGGCCCGGACGATTTCAGGTGATTCGCCAGCCCGATGGACGGACGATGGTGCTCGATGGAGCGCACAATCCGGATGGGATCAAAACTCTGGCGGAGACGTTGCAATCCAGTTTCCCGAATCTCCGGCCGACCCTGATTGTGGGCATGTTGGAAGACAAAGACTGGCGACCCATGTGTCTCCAGTTGAGTTCCCTGGCTTCGCGAGTCCTGACCGTGCCGGTGAGCAGTGACCGGAGCGCATCGGGGGCTGACCTGGCAGCGGTTTGCCGCGAGCAATTGCCTGAAGTCACGGCTTGCGCTTCGTTGTCCGAAGCTTTGTCAAAGACCGGGAATGACGCATTGCTCGTCGTCGCCGGCTCGCTTTATCTCGTCGGAGAAGCTTTGGAACTGCTGGGTCTGAGTCCCGGGGGAAGTACCAGCGAGCGCGGGTTGAATGAATGGACCTTCAGGAGAAGTGCATTATGAAACAGCAACAGGACGTAAAGGTTCTACGCAGGTAAGCGAACGCGGTGGTCCAGCCGGTCGGAAACCGCGATGGGATGACGAAGTTGATGCAGGTCGCGGTACGCCGGAGGCAAGGACCCCAGGCCTTGAAATCGCTTGGAAGGCCGAGGTGAAGTGTTGGATAGAGCCGCACGGGCCAATGGCACGGAGAGATTCCGGCAGATGGAGCGAGCCAGGAACTTTTGATTTCGTTATGGCGAGGAATGGCTTCCTTGCAGATGGAATGACTGCCGCCTTCGCGGTGCGGCACACAACCATGCTCCGGCAAGTGGCGAGCAACGCCCGCCGTTTCATGTCAACAGCAGTTCTGCCGTTTCCGCGCGGGGATCAAGCCGAGACGCTTCTTCGCGCTCGGTTTCAAGCAGCAGTTGCACCGCGTTCTTGAGGGCGGCCAGACTGGCAGAACGCTGCGAGGGAAACGTCCATCGTCCAGCGCTATTCCAAATCCGCCGGCTTCACGCCGCGCTGGTATTTGCCGAAGCCGAAGGGCGTGGCTTTGAACTCGCCGACGTAGTCCACGCTGGCGTTGTCGCGAATCTTCTCGGCGAGGTCAGTGGCCCAAAAGCAGGCGTTGACCAGCAGGCGGCGCAAGCCTTCGTTTTCCAGGTCATCGGCTGAACCCATTGTGGTTGTGACAATCTTCGAGGTCTTACCACTTTCGCTGGTGTAATCGCGCACCCAGACCAATGGCATCATGGGATTGTTCTTGGGGCTTTCGAGCGGGGGGTCGGTGGGTTTCATTCCGGTGAGCACCTGTCCCCAGACGAGCACGGTGGCGTTGGTCGGAAGATGCACGACGCTGTAAACGTCCGTCGGCCCCCAGATATCTGTGACACCGCGGAGGATGGGATGCGATTTAAATGGTTCATTGACGATGCCGCGGGTGCTTTGTTTGCCGTGGATGCCGTGGTGATTCACCCAGGTTTCACCGAGTACTTGTTGGCCGAAACCGCCGGGCCATTGCTTGTCGTCGTAGCTGAACTTTGCATAGGGACTTTGTTTGTTGCGGGAGTAGGCAAAGGCGTGTGTGCTGGTGCGCAGGGCGATGATGGGTTTGCCGCGATTGAGGTAATCGACGAAATGCTTCATGTCGGTATCCGGCCATTCGCGGAAACGCAGGCCCATAACGCAAAGATCGGCGGAATCGAGTGCAGCCAGCCCGGGTGTATTGGTCTGCACGGTGGGATCAATCGTGCGGTCGGCAGGATTGATCGAGAATAGAACGGTGCATTTGAAGCCGTGACGTGTCGCGAGAATCTTCGCCAGCATCGGCAGTCCTTCTTCGGAGCGATACTCCTCATCGCCACTCAGGAAGACGATATGCTTGCCGGTGCCCGGTCTGTTCGTGCCTGCCCCTTCGTAAACCACCCAGTCTTTGGCGAAGGTGGAACTGGCCGCCAATAACAGCAGTCCACAGGCTGTGGAACACAATGTTCTGAAGTTCATGGTTGGTTGAGTGTTGTTGCTGAATCCGGGTCGAGCAAGGACAAAGCTGGGCCATGAATGGGAAAGCTGGCCACGAAAAGGCAACAAGAGGCACAAAACAAAAAAAACCGAATCTTGGCCGCAAAGAAGCGCAAGAGGCGCAAAAGCTAAATTCATTTCGAGCCACAAAAAGGCACAAGAGACACAAAACAAAAAATCCGATTTCAGCCGCAAAAAGCGCAAGAGGCGCAAAACTAAAACACAAGTTCGGCCGACAACTTTCCGTCCCTTCTTTTGCGCCTTTTGTGCCTCTTTGTGGCCATTCATTCCCATTTCCCTCTTTGCGCTTTTCTGCGCATGGCGGTTCGATAAAGAGCGGCGCTGAAGACGCGCGCAGTCCAGACGCTTCGCGAGTTTCGACGCTCAGCGGTTTCGCGAAGCGTCTGGACTGCGGTCGATTTATCACCGCTTTGGGCAAGACGTCGGGCGATTAGCATGCATCCCGGGTTGTTCACCTTTGTGCTTTCTGTGCCTCTTTGTGGCCATTCATTCCCATTTCCCTTTTTGCGCTTCCTGTGCCTCTTTGCGGCAATTCCGTTCCGGCCCTTCTCCTCTTTGTGCTCTTTGTGCCTTTTCGTGGCAATCCGGTCTGGTGGCAGACGATCAGTGTTGGTGTTGGTGCGCGGGGATGACGCCGCCGGACTTAACAAACGCGAGCAGGTCGAGGATTTCTTCCGGCGAAAGTTGATTGAGCAGGCCAGTCGGCATGATGGAGGAGCGTTGCGGCTGTTGCGATTTGATGTCGGCTTTCCTGATCGTCTGGATCAACGATGCCGACGCGCCGGACTGGACGGTCAAGCTGTCACCGTCCTCTTTAACAATCAATCCGGACACCTCGTCGCCATCTTTAAGTTCAAACTGAAAGTTGCGGTAGTTGTTGCTGATGACGAGAGATGGTTCGATGATCTGGCGCAACACTTCTTTGGGCTCGTTGTGATATTGAGCGAAGACGGACGTGAGGTCCGGGCCAAAGTGCGCGCCTTCCGGGCCGAGTTTGTGACAGGAAGCGCAGGCGAGTTTGGTGAAAAGCTCTTTGCCACGCGCGAGGTTTCGACCTGAATCGAATTTTGCCAGAGCCGGAACGAGATCGTCCACCTTCCATTCCGTGATTTTGGGCTGTGCGGAAGCCGCATGCGTCGCGAGGTAGGCCTCCACGTCTTGAACCACTGCGAGGATGCCGGACATGCGCCGCCAGTGACCGGGATAGGTGCAGACAAACGGATAATCGCCGGGCGTCTCGGGCGCAGTGAAGCTGAGTTTGGTTTGCTGGCCGGGGTCCACCATTTTCGTCGCATGCAGAATGCTGGGCAGGTCCGGCACATAGAGACGGCCTTGCGCGTCCGGCGTGGGCGGCATTTTCTCCGCCGCGTTGCCGATTTCCTCCAGCGCACCGGGTGCAGTGATCACCAGGTTGTGCGGCATGGCATCGTCGTTGATGAGGACGATCTCGACGGGCTTGCCGGCTTCAACGACGATCAACGTTTTGTCGTAGAGCATCTGCTCGGGAATCGTGCGGAGGACAACCACACTGACGCCCAGGCCACGTAGCAACTTGCCATAGGCAGCAGCTTTTTCAGGAGGCAGCAAGGTGGTCAGGTCGGTGGCGAACTGGAAGGCGCTGGTGACTTCCGGTTCGGTACGTTGATCGGCGGGCACGCTCTTCAGCCAGGCGATGAGACTTTCAACCAGTGATTCCGCCTGTGGTGCGGGCCAGGATTTACGTGGGATTTTCTGAAGGCTCTCGATAGCGGTTGCGCGTTCCGTGCCGGATTGCACCAGGCTGGCCAGTGTGCTGAACGTTTTCGCTTCATTGCCGGGTAGCGCGGCAAGCGCCGTCATCGCAGCCCGACACACTTCGGCGGGTTCGGACTGTTGAATCAGCGGTTCAACCTTCGGATAGAAACTAGCGCGTAGACTCGCATCGCGAATGAGCGCAATGCCACGCAACAAATCGGCGAACGGTTTGGGGTTGGATTCAACTTCCTGCCACGCGCGATCACCGTTGCCATCGCCAGTGATGATGGCGGCGTAGCTCATCTGGCGCGTGAAGGCGAGTTGGGAGTCGGAGGCAAGTTTCGTTAGCGCGGGGCGTTTGGCGGTCAACGCTTCGGGCGCGGACTGGAGAAGAATGGGCAGCAGATCGCGCAGCACCGATTCGGACGCGGCTCCCTTTTTGTCGAGGTCGGTCAAGCCCGCGAGAAGTTCCGTGAGCGGGTCGGTGCTGCGAATCTTTGCGAGACCTTCGAGGGCTTCGATGCGGTACTTGCGTTCGAGGCCCGGGCGTTGCAGCAGGGCGACGTAAACAAATTCGCTGCGCGGGGCTTCGGCGAGTTCCTTGTTGGAGAGCCGATTGAGTACGTAAGCCGCAGCGGTTGGACTCTTGGGAAGGAAGAACGTTTTGTTGGTTGGGTCATCGGCTGCTTTAACGGATGCTTCGGCGAAGACAGCGAGCAAGAAAAGGATGGAAATAATGCCAACGCACCTGGGAGCGCTGCCGTCTCGGCGGCGAGTTACGAGCGAGCCAGCCGGCGGGACGCCGGCGCTCCCAGATGCGATCCGCGAAGCGGTGAAGCTTCCGATGAACGAACCCACCTCCTCTCCCCGTCCCTCTCCTCCATTCCGGATGGAGGAGAGGGTGGCCGTCAGGCCGGGTGAGGGGAATGTCTCCGCGCCTTTACTCCTCATCGCACTTGGGACTGCTTCGTGTATTTGTCCAGCGCCCGCATCGTCTCGTCGAGAGTGTACTTGATGTAGTAATCCGGTTTATTGGGGTCGGCTTCCTTGTCCAACGCGGCGAGCGCGACTTCGGCAGCTTTGGCGGTTGTGAAAAAGCTGCAGGCGCGAACGGCTTCGAGGCGCACGCGCGGGCTTTCGTCCGCGGCCTGAACCTCGAGCAAGGCGAGCGGGTCTTTCACACGGTCGCGCCAGTAGCAGAGGACGCGCGTGGCAGCGGCGCGAGCGTGGTAATCGGGCGAGCGCAACATGCGTTTGAGGAGTTCCTCATTCACGACGTTGTGCCATTGATGAACCCAAAGTGCTTCCAGCATGTGATGCTCGTAGTTCGTGTCTTTGGGATCGAGCGAGGCAGTCCACTTTTTGACGGCGGCAATGACTTTCGCGCTGTCGTGTTTGCCCAGCTCGATTTTCGCGCGAGTGCGCACGTCGTCCTCAGGTTCTTTGAGCAGGTCCAGCAGTTTGGCAATGGGTTGGCCATCAATCTTCACGGGCTTGAGCAGCGGTCGGCCTTCGTAAGTGATGCGATAAATGCGACCGTGGGTTTTATCGCGATTGGGGTCGCGAATGTGATGTTGCATGTGGCCGATGAGCGGCTTGGACCAATCCAGGAAATAAATCGACCCATCGGGAGCGACGCCGACTGCAGAAGGGCGGAAGTTCGGGTCGTCCGATTGGACGAGGTGATCCTCGATGGTTTCGCCTTTGAGTCCGGCGCCGTCCTCAGAAACTTTAACCCGATATATTCCCTGGAAGCCGATGACATTGCAGTTGAGGAAATTCCCCTGAAACTCTTCCGGGAAGTGCCGGCTGGAAATCAGACCCGTGCCGGGACAAGGCCGCGCCGGGCGCTTCCAGAATTCTTTTATCTCAGGATGTTTGGCCGGATACTCCAGGAATCCGCTGATGGCTGGGCCGAAGTAATTCTGATTCCCCGTCGCATCGGTGAGAATGTCCGTGCCCCAGTAATCAAACACGCGACCGTGCGGATTGGCGAAGCCGTAGGGCGCGTAGCGTTCGAAATTTCCGGTGAGCGGCTCGAAGCGATAGATGCAACCGTCCTTGTTGCGAACCGGGCCGGAGGCGGTCTCCACCTGCGTGCGGTGAAAGACGCCGTCACTGAGATAGGTCGCGCCGCCGGGATCGAGCACCAACGAGTTCGCCGTATGATGTGAGTCGGCGGAATCCATGCCCATGAGGACGCGCTCTTTCCAATCCGCCTTGTCGTCGCCGTTGGTGTCGCGCACGAACCAGAGGTCAGGCGCTTGCATCACCAGAACACCGTCCTTGTAGAACTGGAAGCCCGTGGGGCAATTCAAACCGTCGAGGAAGACCTTTACTTTGTCCGCTTTGCCGTCGTTATTGGTGTCCTCAAAAATCAGCAGCTTGTCGGTTAACTTGTCGGTCGGCGTGCGCTCGGGATAACTCGGCCAAGCGGCAACCCAGAGGCGGCCTTTGGTGTCGAACGCCATCTGCACAGGACTGGCCAGTTCCGGGAACATTTCTTCGCTGGCAAAGAGATTTACCTTGCAGCCCTTGGCAACCGTCATGCGTTTAATGGCGTCTTCGCCACTGACATACGGAGCAACGTCGGGCTTGTTGGATTCAAGACTCTTCACGGGTGGGAGGTTTGAGTCATCCACTTTCATGTCGCTGCCGTTTGCGACTGCCCAAATGCGTTGGTCGCGGTTCGCGGTCTTCACATCGCGCTGGGCCATTTCGTCCTGCATTACGTCGAAATTGGTAATTTTCTCCGAACCCTTGCCGGCCTTGGGGAAACTGAGTTGTGAACGACCACCGTAAACGTTGTAGCCATCCACCGTGCGATAGCGGGCGTGCCATTCCGCGTTCTTGTCGAGGACGGCGACGCGAAGTTTGTCGAGTTTGCCTGAGGGGGCTTTCTCGTTGAACAGCGCTTGAAAGATTTCCGGAGCCAATGCTTTGTCGCCGGCTTCAGTGAGGAGAAACGTATTGAACGTCAGCGGTTGTTTCCGCTGGGCGGCCTGGGCATAGAGTTTTTCGGAAATGCTGAAGAGGTCCACGAACAACACGCCGTTGGCTTTGGCGACCTCGGCCATCGCGGCGGAGTATTTGCGGAGGTTCTGGTTGTTGGCGGTGGGGTCAGGTTGGCTGGGATCAGCGAGCTCCTCGTTGGCGATGGGCGAGAACAGAACGAGGCGCGGCGCGCCTTTGCCACTGTAATTGGCGGCTTTGGTTTGCTCCACGAACTTGGCGAGGTCTTTCTTGAATTTCTCGAGCCCGGCATCGCCGGCGAACGATTCGTTGAACCCATAGAAGCCGAAGACTACGTCGGCTTTCGTTTGCTTGAGCCACTCGTCGCGCGACCCAAAGTTTTCCGAGCGATGCCAGGTGGCGACTTCATCACCCGCCACCGCGAGATTGCGGAAGACAAGTTTGTGGTCCGGGAACTTCGCGTAAATCAGCGTCTCCAACCAACCGTGGTGTTGCATCCGGTCGGCGAGAGCATTGCCGAGAATGGCAATGTGGTCGTCGGGCTTGAGTTCGAGGGGGGCGGCTTTCGCCGGAACCAAGGTCACGCCCGTGCTCAACGCCAGGGCAAGCAGGGCCAGTCGAAACGAATTCATGGTTCAAGGCTCGGGAAACGCGGCGCAATGCGCAAGCGGGAACAAATAGTCATTTCATTGCCTCAGGCATCCTTGCCTGATGTAGAGGGCGGCTTCCCGGCCGCCTGTGACCAGCCCACGCAGTGTCGAAGCTTGGTGTTGTCCACGGTTTGCCGCCGGGCTGGAAGCCCGGCTCTACGGCAGGCAGGATGCCCGCCGCTACGGGACCGACGAAAAATTGCTTTTGCCGTCTCCACGACTTGGCTAGTGTCCCCAAAACGATTCACCATGAAATTCGGCATCAACACTTTCCTGTTTACGTCACCGTTCGACAATTCGAGCACTAAATTATTCAAGCAGTTCAAGAAATGGGGCTTCGACTCCGTGGAGCTGGCGATTGAAGACCCGTCGCACATCGACCCCGCGCACGTGAAACGTGAGTTGGATCGCAATGGACTCATCTGCGGGTCGGTCTGCGCGTGCATGGGACCGGACCGGGATTTGCGCGGCACACCGAAGCAACAAAAGACCGGCCTGGACTACATGATGAAGATCATTGACCAGATGGTCGTGCTGGATTGCCCCTCGCTCATCGGGCCGGAATATTCGGCCGTGGGTCGCGCGGATGCCGTGCCGCCGGCTGAATACAAGAAGCAGTGGGCCACGGTGGTAAAGAATCTGAGGAAGCTTTGTGCCTACGCAGCGAAGCGCGGCAAGCTGGTCTGCCTCGAGCCGTTGAACCGCTTCGAAACGGATTTCATCAACACGTGCGATCAAGGTTTGAAAATGATCAAGGACGTGGGCAGTCCGGCGCTGAAGCTGCACCTGGACACGTTCCACATGAACATCGAGGAAAAGCACCAGGGCGACGCGATCCGCAAGGCCGGCAAACATCTGGCGCATTTCCACGCGTGCGGCAGCGACCGCGGCACGCCGGGCAACGATCACATTGATTGGAAGTCCATCGCCAAGGCCCTCAAGGAGATTCGCTACGATGGCAATGTCGTTATCGAGTCGTTTACAACCGATGTGAAAGTGATTGCGCGCGCAGCGGCGATCTGGCGTCGCATTGAGCCCACGCAGAACGAGATTGCGGTGAAAGGGCTCAAGTTTTTGAAGCGAACCCTCCGGTAAACCGTCAACTCAACCAGTTATGAAATTGAAATTGATTGCCGCGCTGGGGCTCAGCGTTTCGTTCTTTGCAAACGCGGCGGAAACGGAAGAAGGATTCAAGTCCCTCTTCAATGGCAAAGACCTC
Organism: Verrucomicrobiia bacterium; assembly: GCA_036274115.1. Classification (GTDB taxonomy): domain Bacteria; phylum Verrucomicrobiota; class Verrucomicrobiia; order Limisphaerales; family JADLHS01; genus JADLHS01. Next base: position 6,406 of record DASUGI010000376.1, on the reverse strand, counting down.
AGCGGCTGGGCGGGCAGCGCCGAAATCTGGTCGGTGAAAGATGGCGCGATCACTGGCGTGACGAAGCCTGAACCCAAGCTGACGCATAACACCTTCCTGGTTTACACCAATGGCGACGTAGCGGACTTCGAGTTGCGACTGTCGTATCGCATCGTCAATGGGAACTCCGGCATCCAGTATCGCAGCAAGGTACTGCGGCAGGGACAATTCGGGCCGATCGTGGGCGGTTATCAGGCGGATTTCGAGGCCGGCAAGCGCTACAGCGGCATTCTTTATGAAGAACAAGGCCGCGGTATTCTCGCGCAACGCGGAGAAAAAACCGTCGTGCGCGCCGAGGGAGACAAGCCGAAGATTGAAGTGGTCGGCAGCGTCGGCGACTCGGATGCGATTCAGGCGGCCATCAAGAACGAGGATTGGAATGATTACGTGGTCATTGCCAAGGGCAATCACCTGCAACATTTCATCAATGGCAAGTTGACGGTGGATGTCACCGACGAAGACGCAGCCAAAACGGCGAAGTCGGGGGTGCTGGCGTTGCAAGTTCACGTCGGTCCGCCGATGACGGTGCAGTTTAAGGATATTCGGATCAAAACTCTTTCCGGTTCGGCGCAATCCGGAGCAGCAGCAGCGGACGGCACGTGGGAAGTTGCTTCGATGGAAGCCAACGGTGAAGCGCTTTCCTCAGATACGTACGAAGGTTTGAAGCTCACGGTGACGGGCGGGCAATATTCAGTCGATAAGGACGGCGAAATTGATCGCGGGACATTTACGGTGGATGCCACGAAGTCGCCGAAGCAAATGGATATTCGTCCTGAAATGGGACCGGGTGCGGGAAGGACGGTTCTGGCGATCTATGAATTCACGAGCAAGGACGCGATGCGCGTTTGCTACGCGTTCGAAGAAGGGGCGGCGCGACCTGGGGATTTCAAGACGAGACCGGGCACCGGCGACATATTGATCCAGTACAAGCGTAAGTAGTTGTAAGGGAAGCAGAGGAGGTTCAGCATGAAGAAAATCTTGATGGGAGTGGTGGCGGCGCTGACGTTAGCCGCAGTGAACAGCGGCGCGGCAGACAAGAAAATTGTTTTCATTGCGGGCAAGCCAAGTCATGGGCCCGGACAACATGAGCATCGGGCGGGTTGTTTGCTGCTGCAATCCTGTCTGAAAGATGTGCCGGGCGTCACGTCGGTCGTTTATTCCAATGGCTGGCCGGCCGATGCCAGGGCCCTGGAGGGTGCGGCGACAATTGTGATTTACGCTGATGGCGGTGGCGGGCATCCGTTTCTTCAAGCGGACAGGCTGAAAACCATCGGCGCGCTCATGGACAAAGGCGTTGGCCTGGTGGCGATTCATTACGCCGTTGAGCCGACGAAGGACAAGGGGCAGAAGGAATTCATGGATTGGATGGGCGGTGCGTTTGAAATCCATTGGTCCGTGAACCCGCATTGGGACGCGGATTTCAAGACGTTTCCCAATCATCCAATCACTCGCGGCGTGAAGCCGTTCAAGATTCGGGATGAATGGTATTTCAACATGCGTTTTCGCGATGGAATGCGGGGCGTGACGCCGATTCTCAGCGCCGTTCCCGATGGCAGCACGACGAATCGCAATGACGGCCCGCACGAAGGTAATCCGGCGATGCGTGAGATGGTGGCTCAAGGCAAGCCGCAGCATGTCGCTTGGGCGGCGGAGCGTGCCAATGGGGGGCGCGGCTTTGGTTTTACCGGTGCGCACTTTCATGAGAACTGGGGTAATGACGATTTCCGCAAAGTGATGCTGAACGCAATTCTCTGGACCGCCAAAATCGAAGTGCCCGCGGACGGCGTGCAAAGCAAAGTGACACCGGAACAACTCAAGGAGAATCTGGACGCCAAGGGACGTCGCTGAACCAGTCGCGAGCGGGGTCCAATTGGAAGCGGCAGTCAAAGGTTCCAGTTCTTGATCGTAATCATAATCTCATTCTTAATTTCTGCGTTTGGATTAAGATTAAGAACAAGGTTAAGAGTAAGAGCAAAGCAGCCCTACCCAGGATCGATCAACCTCACTCTACCGATTGGACCACGAGGGAATCGGCACTAGAGCCCGTTTAACACATCCACCATCTGGCGCAACCGGCCGTAGTCGCGTCGGTTGAACCCAAACGCAATGCGTTGCAAATCCAGGCAATCGTTGTCCTCACGTTCTTCCGGCGTCGGATCGATGCGCTTGATGGGCGGGCCAACGTTGATATCCGCAAAATCTTCATTCAAGGCTTCGATGGCTGTATCCGTCGGCGCGTGCTTCAGGCGGATGATAAAGAGGTCCTTCACGAAGCGCGTGGAGTGGAAGTTGCGATAGAAGCGGGTGACCACTTTTACAGCTTCGTCAGCGCTGTCGGTGATGTGGTAGAGGTTCAAATCGTCCGGCGAAATCAACTGGTCGCGCAACAGGTGCTCGCGGACCTGCTTGTCCCAGGTCTTCCAATACGTGCCGCCGGGCCGGTCCACCAGTACCAGCGGCATGAGCTGGCTCTTGCCGGTTTGCATGAGCGTGATGGCTTCGTAGCCTTCATCCATCGTGCCGAAGCCGCCCGGAAACAGAACAATGGCGTCCGAGTGACGGATGAACGTGAGCTTGCGCGTAAAGAAGTATTTGAACGTGACGAGCTTTTTGTCCTGGGCGATGACGGGGTTGGCGCCTTGTTCCCAGGGCAGGCGGATGTTGGCGCCGAAACTGTTCTCCGGGCCGGCGCCTTCGTGACCGGCTTGCATGATTCCCGGACCAGCACCGGTGATGACCATGAAGCCGGCTTTGACGATTTTCTTTCCGAACTCAATGGCCTGTTGATATTCCTGCTTGCTGGGCGCGGTGCGGGCTGAGCCGAAGATGGTTACCTTCCGAATGTGCGAGTACGGAGCGAAAAGCCGGTAAGCGTAACGCAGTTCGCGCACGGCGGTCTGGATGACGCGCACGTCGCCGGTGTCCTTGACATCGGTCAGGAGCTTGAGCGCATTCTCGATGATGTCCGCAACGGAATCTTCATTCGCTCCCCCGCCTTTGTATTTGATGAGTTCCATCACCCGCCGCCGCAACTCCGGATCGGCCGGAGCTTTTTCGATCTTTTGAATCATCGCGCGAAGGATAATGGAGCAAGGTTCAAATGCAATGGCGCAACACCCGCGAATCACTGCTTCGACTCGGTATTTTTCTGATTTGAGTCCTCTTCAACGGGGGAAGTGATCTGATTTGTTGGGTCTCCTTTCCAACGTTCAAAGTCGGTTAAAAAGAGTTGTTCCGGGAACATGCTGCCATAGGCGTAGCGGAGGGGGAATTGCGCCGGAGCCTGTTTGCGTATCATGAACTCGAGTACGAAGATCGGCCAACTGCGTTCCTTCGGCCGGATCCATTCCGAGAGGACCCGACTGTCCGTGGTTTCCGGTGTCAAATAAAGGGCGCGCACCGGCTTGAGATAGTCATTCACCGCGAAGAACTCGGATTCCGCATTCTCCGTAAGCCAGATGCATTGGCGATCCCCGTACCAGGCCACGGCCCACGGGATATCGCTCATGATGAGTTCATTTGGCTTCATCCAGTTGCCGCTTTGCTGGATGACCGGCGGATAGTACGGCGGATAGTTGATGGGGTTTACTTTGGGGGGAAGAAACGCAAAGAACATGGGCAGGCACATGACGACGCCAAAGACTCCGATGATCAAATAGCGAAGCTCACGGAGCTTGAGATTCATCTGGTCCAACAACAGGAAGAACAGGCCCGCACCAAAAACAAAGATGAGCGGCACCGTCAGGATCAACAGATTTTCCGAGTTAAGGACCGGTGAGTCGTCCGTCAACTGGGTGCGCCCGAGGGCTTGCACGATGATGAAGAGCAGCAGCGTCGCCAGCAGGAAATAGCGCAGTCGCTGGAGCGCGGGGTTGCGAAAATTCAGGAGCAGCCCGGTGAGAAACAGCGCGGTCATCCAACTGCCGCCCAGCCTGGGCAATTCGTCCTGGAGGATTTGCCGCGAGTTGGTGCCAAGTTTGAACAAAAAGGGCTTTACCCCGACCGCCCGGAAATCCGGTTCCAGCGAGCGTTGCAACTTATTCTCGGGCAGGACGAAGGTGCCTTCCACAATGGCGTAACCCGCCGTGCCGAAGGGGGTGCTGCTGACCGCGATATTGCGCCAGATCCAGGGGGTTAACACCACCAGGAAGGTTCCAACAACGAGCAGCAGGATGCGGGTGCGGCGAATGGCGCAAAAGATTCCCAGATACACCAGAACCGGAATCGCCAACCATCCGAACGCGTAACGGGTGAGCGTGCCGATGCCGAGAAGTCCGCCGATGGCCAGGGCCAGCCAGAGTTGTGCGCGATGGCTCCAAACGGGCTCGCGTTCTTCACTTTCGATCCAGACCAAACACCAGATCAGGCTCAGGAAGCAAAGCATCAGCAACATGGTGGACAGACCCGACACGCTGAAGCGCCACAGCAGTTCGCAACAAAGCACGAGCACCAATGACAGCCACGCCACGCTGGCGTCAAAGAGCCGTCGTGCGAGGAAAAAGCTGAGGACGGCAATCGTGACCAGCAGGAGTTGGTTGAACAAGCCGATGAGAAAATCCGGTTGATAACGGGCGAACATTCGGGGCGGGGTTTCCTCACCGGGCCGCGGATGCGCGGTGCTCCAGAACGGGTCCTTCAGATTCACTTCATACTGAAAGGGCAGGACCTTCATGAGTCCCGCGAGCACCAGCGGATACACCGGCGGATTTGCCAGGTCCGGGTGCATTCCCTTGAGCTGGGCGTAATCGGGGCGCGGCTCGGTCTCGGTCGGTTGCAACCGATCGATGTTGTGCTTTTTGACGAGGTAAATGCTGAAGGGCCGGACGAATTGGGTCGTGAAGCCGCGGCCTTGCGCCAGGTTGTGCGCGACCTGGGCGCTGTCCATGGCTTCCTGCGTGCCCATGTTGCGGAAGCAGCGCCAGTTGTAGCCGAGCATCAAAAGGGCAACGACCAATACCACGAACACAAGGCGCGGACCGCGGCCACTGCCTTGCTCAAACTTGTGAATCCAATCCTGTACAGACGGCATAAATCAAAATCCCTCGAGGTGGTAGGTGTGCAGTTTGCGATGAAACGTTCGGCGCGGCATGCCGATTTTTTTGGCTGCCAGTGTGCGGTTGCCATTCGTTTCCTTCAAGGCGCGAATAATCAATTGTTTTTCGGCTTCCTTGACGGTCAGATCGCTTTTGGCGAGCACGCGGGCCGAGTCACCGGGCGGCCCGGCCTCGGAGCGCACCGTGCGCGGCAGATCGCGGGCGGAGACGCGCTCCCCGCGACACAACACTACGGCACTTTCAATGGCGGTGCGCAACTCGCGCACGTTCCCCGGCCACTTGTGGTTCATCAGCATTTCCAGCGCATCCGCGGTAAAATCCTTGACGGGCTTATTGTTTTCCTGGGCGAACTCGCGCAGGAAGCTTTGCGCCAGCAAGGGCACATCTTCGGGCCGTTCGCGCAAAGGTGGCAGGTTGATTTCCACAACGCGCAACCGGAAGAACAGGTCTTCACGAAACGTTCCCGCCTTAACGAGGTCTTCCAGATTTTTGTTGGTGGCGGTGACCAATCGAACGTCGGCACTCAAAGTTTTGTTCGAGCCGACTCGTTCGAAAGTGCGCTCGCCCAGAAAGCGCAGCAGCTTGATCTGGATAGTGGCGTCGATTTCGCCGATTTCGTCGAGGAACAACGTTCCGCCTTGAGCCTGCTCAAAGCGGCCAATCCGACGTTCGTGGGCGCCGGTGAACGCCCCTTTCTCATGACCGAACAGCTCGCTTTCCAGCAACGTCGGCGACAAGGCCGCGCAATGCACGGCCACCAGCGGCTGTTTCGCGCGGGGACTGAGTTGGTGAATGGCGCGGGCGATGAGTTCCTTGCCCGTGCCGCTTTCACCCATGATCAACACCGTCGCGCGCGTCGGAGCGACTTGTTGCACCACATCGAATACTTCGCGCATCGCGGGCGATTCGCCCACGATGTTCTCCATCCCGAACTTGGAATCGAGCTGTTGGCGCAGGGACGTGTTTTCCGTTTCCAGTTTCTGCGACCGCACGGCGCGGGCGATGCGCATCTCGAGTTCATCGATTTGCAGCCTGCCTTTGGCGAGGTAGTCGTCGGCCCCACGTTTCATTGCTTCGACCGCCAGTTCTTCGGAACCGTACGCCGTCATCAAAATACAAACCGGCGGTTTGGGCAGCGATTTGGCGCGGGAGATGAGTTTCAACCCGTCCTCGTTGGGCATCCGGAAGTCGGTTAGCATGACCTCGAAACTCTCGCGCTCAATCAACTCCATCGCGCTCCGGGCATCTTCCGCGAGATACACGTCGAAACGGTCTTCCAGCGCCGCGCGGAGGCCTTCACGGGTCGGCTTTTC
>DASUGI010000375.1:0-2728 GCA_036274115.1 Verrucomicrobiia bacterium | reverse complement strand
CGCCATTGAAGCAATACGAAGCTCGGACGCGGACATCGTTTGCCTGCAGGAAACCACGCCTCGATGGGAACAGTATTTACGGCATTATCTGCCGGAGTACCGCTTCGCCGAGTTTCGTAATTCCAAATTGCGAATGGGTGGCGGCCTTGCCTTTCTCGCGAAAACCCCCGCTGAAGAACTTGCCTACATTCCATCAGACACCGGCTGGTTTGATGGCTGGGTCATGAAATTCCACACGGCAGTCGGTCCGATTCAGGTGCTCAATGTCCATCTCCGGCCGCCCGTCAGCGACAGCGGCAGTTGGGTCAGCGGCTACTTCACGACCCGCGGCGCTCGTGAGAAAGAAATGGAACGATTCCACCGCGAATGCGAGATCGGGACGCCGTTGCTGGTCGCGGGAGATTTCAATGACCACGAAGACAGCCGCGTAGCTGATTGGCTCGAAGCGCGGAAGCTGACCAACGCTCTTCCGCAATTTGACCGTTACTCGCCAACGCGGAAATGGCAAACCAGCGTGATAACGCTGAAGCGTCGCATGGACCACATCTTCTACTCACCGGAATTGCATTGCGCCGCGGCACGCGTGATTCCAGCGGGAGCGTCGGATCATTTTCCGGTCGAAGCCATCTTCACCCTGGCAGAATAGCGGAATTCTCGTTCAGCACTACCGCGCCGCCATAGTTGAAACGTCCTGTCGCTGCTTAACTTCCGCCATGATGTAAAACATCTCCCGCGCAATCTCCCGGCAGCGTTCATTGTAAGCCGTGGTTTCGGTCGGCGTATCGTCGCACAACCGGGGATCGACGTAGTGAATGGCATAACGGGCAGTCGCGCCCTTGACGACCGGGCACGATTTGTCCGCGGAACTGCAGGTCATCAAGGCGATGAAGTCACGTTTCGGATTCAAGTCCGCGTTGTAGAGCTTGGAATAGGCGCGAATGACTGGCCGGTCCGGCGCATATTTGATGAGGTAAACTGGATTGTCGCCCGCCGTTGCATCCTTGATATCAAACCCAACCCGGCGCATGGCCGTGATTGTTCGGCAATTACAGGCGGTCACTTCGGTGCCACCCGAATAAGCCGATACCCCGTGGAGCTGATAGTAGTAAGCGGCCGTTTGCGCCCAGATCTGCGACATGTGACTGCGCCGGGAGTTGTGCGTGCAGATGAACGTCAAATACGCGGGCTTGCCGGCTTCAAGCCGCGCGCTGATGCTGCCGGCGATTTCATTCAGAATTACCTTCCGCTCCTCCGGCACGGTGTTCAATTCCTGCGTGACTTCCTTCACATACGGATCAAGCGCGGGAAGCAGCCCCGCGTTCGGCTTTGAGTGATGCGTCGCACAACCAGCACAGATGAGACTTATTCCGGCAATGGTCATTAGTCTTTTCATGTCCGCTCCTCCGTTCATCAATTCAACGCCAAATCCACGCATACCACACTGGGTCCGCCACGCACATAAAGGCGCGTTCCCACCAACGCCGCATGCGAATACACCTCCACATCGTTGGCGAACAATCGCAGTCGCGAAATCATCGCACAATTTTCCGCTTTGGCATTCAAGAGGATTAACTCGCCGCCCAGCGTCACGACCAAAACGCGCTCACCATCGGTCAGCAATGTCGCGTAATCGCCCAGGTCAATCTCTCGCGACCAAACGGGCTTCAGGGAATTCAAGTCGAGACAATGTAAACCGGTGTCGGCCCCAATGACACGTTCCCCGGCAACCACAGGCGTCGAAGTGTCGGGCGACAAATCAGCAAACTCGGCCGCCGGCTTGGAAATAATTCTGCCGTTCTGGTTGAAGCGATAGAGGCGGGTGCCGTTGTTCTCCGTGGATACGAGAACGCCGTCGGGCAACGCAATCGGCGTGGGCACATTGAAATCTCCTTCCACGGGCGGAACGAGCTTCCAGAGGCGTTCGCCCGTGCGAACATCCCAACCGCCGAGGGACACTTGGTCATAACCAACAATCTGTCGGTGCCCCCCAAACGTGCCACAAATGAACGGCGCATAAGCCGCCGGCTCTCCCGGCGTGCTCCAACGCGTTTGCCCCGTCGCCGAATCCAGGGCGACCAGCGACGCACTCGTGCCACCAGGATTCACAATGAGCAAATCATCCACCAGTAGCGGCGGCGAACACATTCCCCACGTCGGCAACTCCGCCTGGAATTCCTGCACCAATTGCCGTTTCCAAATGACTTTTCCATCGGTGACATCCACACAACGCAAGTCGCCGAACGCACCCAGCAAATACGCTTTGCCATCGTGAATCACCGGCGTCGCGCGCGGCGACTGGCCATAGTCCAGGTGGCCTTTTGCGACAAACGTGATGCGCCAGATCAACTCGCCATTGTCCGCATTAAGACAGCGATAAACATCGTGTTCATCCGCGAAGTCGCGTTCGGCGAGAATCAGTCGTCCGTCACTCACGCTTAAACCAGCAAGGCCGCCAGTCATGGCGGCCTTTTTCCAGACAAACTTTGCTGTCTCCGGCAGTTTCGGCGGAAGCCAGGGCACATGCCCATCACGATGTGGCCCGCGCCAGTCCGGCCAGTTCGCATTGAGGCTGGCCTGGGGTTTTGCAGCCTCGGGCTTGATCGGTTTGAAACCGTCGCGACTCTCTATGGCGTTTAACAACTTCGCGTCGGACTTAACATCGAGCAGTGTCTTCTGAATCTTTTCGCGTTTCGCCGCAGAAATGTTGTCGGCAACAAACACCGCAATA
>DASUGI010000374.1:0-15884 GCA_036274115.1 Verrucomicrobiia bacterium | reverse complement strand
GGTGCCGCCGCGCGTTCCCAATGGCAGTCCTTCGACATGTTCTTCCTGAGTGACATCCGGCGGAACGCGAAACGTGTCACCGCCCGGCGCCTTGCGCGGCGCACCAATGGCCACGCGGCTGATCTTCTCGGCGGCAGCGATGTAGCGATTCAAAAGCGTCGGCGAGAGATTCGCGACTTCCACATTGTCGAAACCCTGGTTGACTTCGTCCTTGGGTAGCAAAGCCGAGGCATCAATGTCCAGGGCCAGCAGGTCGCGAATCGCGTTCTGGTATTCGGTTCGATTGAGCCGCCGGAAAGTCTCGGTCCGTCCCGGATTGGGATTCTTTGCCACCGCTGCGTCCAGTGATGACGTCAACCGGGATACGACAACATCATAAGTTTTGTCGTTTGGGCGGTCCTTGCCCACCGGCGGCATTTGGCGTGTGCCCAGCTTGCGAACCACGTGCTCCCACTCTTTCGGATGCTGCGTCAGATCATCGCGGCTGAGGCGTTCCAAATCCAGGCCCCCTTTCTTCACGTCGGCATTGTGGCAATCGAGGCAATACTGACTCACCAGCGAATCAACCGCCGCAGGCAAAGCCGGGCGCGTGGATTGGGCAGACAGGTTGCTGGACACGAAGCAGGCTAAAACTACGCAGATACTGCAAAATCCCCGGTAACCCCTTTTCGCAGCAAGACAGAATAGACCGATGAAAATGGGCCGTTTCACGCTGTGTCAGCAGAGCATCGCCTCAGGGCGGTGACTGGACAAGCGTAAAGGTGGGAAACGTGGGTTCAACGCGGTTAAGCAGCATTTACAAATTACGGTTGCGCTGCCCTGGCGGTTTCTTGCTTTCCTGGGCGCGCTGGCCATACAAAATGTCGCGAATCCATTTGCTGTCATAACGCGGGCCGCGGATCGCAATCGTCACCATCAAACCCAGCACCTGCCATGGGCTCACCACGTCAAGCTTCCGACCCGAACTGAGCACTCTGGGCTTGAGCACGACAAAGCGCCCCACCTTCTTGAGCGCCTGAACAAATGCGATGTCTTCGCCCGCATACTGACTTTCAGAAAATCCGCCCGTTGCGCGGTAGGCTTCGCGAGTGCAAAACAGGAAACAACCGCAGGCCCACCGGATGACTCGGGCTGCACGGGTGGCAAAGAAAAGAACCATACGCGCCCACAACGGCTCCGGGCCGTCAAAGTCAAAGACGCACCCGCCGCCCACAGCGCCCGACCCTAACGCTGACAAAGCCGCGTTAACGACGCGCTCGTTGATCTGCGTATCGGCATCAACAAAGAAGAGTTTTTCGCCCGCGGCGACGCGCGCGCCGGCGTTCCGTACCGCGGAGATTTTGCGGTGATTCACCTGCAGGGTGCGGACTCCCATCTGTTGGGCAATCTGGTAAGTCGAATCCGTTGATGCATCATCCACGACGATTATCTCGTACGGTAAACCAACTTGCTCCATCGTGAGGCGGATACTGCCCAGGCACTTGGGAAGCCAAAGCTCTTCATTGTAGGCCGGGACGATGAAGGAGAGCACAGAGGTTGATTGCTTAGGCTTCGTCTGCCGCGCTTGCGGCGAGAAGCGCTTTCACTCGCTCTTTCCTCCTGAAGGATGGGTGGCTATTGTTCACCCCGCGTTGGTTTGTTTGCTCAGCCGATGCGAAACGAAATCCGAGCGATCAGTTCGCGGCCAAAGCTGTGTTGCAAGCGTTCGAGAATTTCTTTGCGCTTGTAGCGGACGATTTCGCTGAGCCAGACGTTGTTGTCCACGTTCACGAAGAGGGTGCCTTTGTTCAGTCCCACGGGTTGAGCGTGCGCCGTGATGGTCGGGTCGATGAGGTTGTTCCACACTTTCACGATTTCAATCTCGGAACGGCGTTGCTCGACACGAAAGCCTTTCAAGACGTGAGAAACGACGTCGCCCGCTTTGCGGCTGCGATCGGCTTGGGCGATCTCCAGCGGGGTCAGGTCCGTGCCGCGCCACTGGGCGAGCACGCGTTGCCGAGCGTTGATGCGTCCCGGGCGGCGTGGTGGAATGCGTTTGGGCGGAGGCAACATTCTCTTCAGTTCTTAATCCTAATCGTAATCGTAATCTTAATCCCTCCCCCGCAGTGACGGCGAGGATTAAGAACAAGATTAGATCAAGAGCATGTAAACAAAATGCGGAGTGTGGCCGTCCCCGGCCACAGCAGCAGCCGCCAACCGAAGAGGCGTCGCAGGTTCTAAAGGGCGTTTCACCTGGCCACATAGCTGCGCCCGAGGACGGGCGCACTCCTGCGGCCCTTTTTGTTACACGCTCCAAGATTAAGAAGCTGCCGCGGCTTCAGCAGCCGGTTCGTGCGGTGCTGGTGGCGGCGGAGCGTTGCGGGCTTCCGGATGTTCATCCAGCACGAGCACGCCGTGCGGCGGCAGATCGTAGTTGCCGGAGAAAGTCGTGCCAGTCAGGAAATCGTGCATCGGCTTGTAGAACTGAATCCGCACCGGCGTGTTCTGATGGTTGAGCAGGAAAAAGATCTTGGTGTCTTCAGTCTGGCGCAGGCTGACCTCGACGTTCTCCGGCACTTTGAGAAGCGGATGGAGGTTGCACAACTGCCGCAGCCACACGATGAGGTCGTTGTAGAAATGCTGGCCGCACATCGTACCGATGTAAACCGCCTTGCCGAGGCCGAACGTGTTGATGGTCATGGCCGGTCGGCCGGCGTAAAAATCCTTGGCGTACGTGGCGAGCACCTGGCATTCCCGCGGTTCGATCACGTCACACCAGAGGCGGGCGAGGTGCAGGTGCGTGGTCGGGAACGTGCCTTTGAAAGTGAGATGATTTTCCTCGCCCGGCGGCAACATGTCGAACTCCACAACTTCCAATCCGAAAAGATCCGTCATGTTGTGCGGATAACCGTTATCCGGTGCGATATGATGCGCGTCCACCAGTCCGGTGTTGCAGGTGCTCACCAGCGTTCCTCCGTTTTGGACATAAAGTTTGAGGCGGTCCGCCTCACCCTCGGCCAGGAGATGCAGCGAGGGCGCGATGACAAGCCGGTATTGCGACAGATCTTCCGTGGGCCGAGCGAAGTCAACCGGGATATTCTTGTCGTGAAGGGAATTATAGATAAGCTGGATGTGTTCCCGCAGGCTGAAATGTTTGTTCGGTTGAAACGGCTGCTGGAGCGACCAATCGTTGTCGTGCGTGTAGAGAATGCAGACTTCGGGTACGACCCGGGAGTTCTTCAAGGCCGGGGCGAGCAGTTTTAGTTCTTCGCCAATCTGTGAAACCTCACGGTAGATGCGGGAGTTCTTGTTAAGATGATGCGGCATGACGGCCCCGTGAAATTTCTCCGAGCCGATGCGGGGTTGCCGCCAGCGGAAGAACAGGACGGCTGTAGCCCCACGAGAAATCAGTTGATAAGTGAACATGCGCAGGTGGCCGGGGCGGATGACGGAATTCACCTCCTGCCACGAGACGTTGCCGGCCTTTTGTTCCATCACCCAGAAACCGTAATCGCCGTCGGGCGTGCGTACCTCGGTCTTTTTGAGCGAGCGCAACATGTCGATCTCACAGGCGAGGTCGGCGGACTTGGGTTTGATGGCGGAAGTGCTTTCGATCGAAACGAAATCCAGCGCACTCGCCAGGTCGAAATGGTCGAACCGATGGCGCAGCGCGCGGAGATTTGTCGTGACAGGACAATCCGGCGTAAGTTCGTGGAGAATGTCCGCCTGCATCCGGATGAACGCGACGATGGTGTCACTGCAGAAGCGACACCAGTCCACAGCAAGCGCCGGGTTGTGTACCGTGGGCGCGGCCATGGGCATGGGAATTTCGCTCCAATCGCGCACGGTTTGTCCCCAGTGGCGAAGGCCCATCAGGTTGTTGGCGTTCTCGATGGTTTCGTATTTGAGCTTGAGCCAGTTTTGCCATTCGAGGCGCGAACCTTCGTTGAATGAAGCTTCCGTGAAGTGGCTGCCAATGCCGTTGTCGATCTGCCACGCGATCAGTTGCGGATGTTTACCCAGAGCCTTGGCCATTTCCTGCACGATGCGTTTGGAATAATTCCAATAGGCGTCACTGTTGAGGCAAACGGCGCGGCGGGTGCCTTCGTGTTTGACCAGGCCGCGTTCGTCAATGGGCAGGATTTCGGGATGCTTTTTGGTCAGCCAAAGCGGCGGTGCGGCAGTGGGCGTGCCGAGTACCACCTGGATGCCGTGCTTGCCCATCACGTCCATGACGCGTCGTAGCCAGGCGAAATCGAACTTACCGTCCTCGGGTTCGCACAAGGCCCAGGAGAACTCGCCGATGCGCACCACGTTGAAGCCGGCGGCGACCATCAACTCCGCATCCACCTCCCATTGTGCTTCCGGTTTTTCGGGTGTGCCTGCGTAGGGGTAGACCCACTGCTCGGGATGATAATCAACGCCGAAATACATAGAGCACCTTTGGTTGCGCTGTTGCGTTTGTGTGGCTGCCGTTGGCCTGACTTTAACGCCGCCTGCCACAGGGCTGCAAATGAAAATTTATTGTGAAAACTGTTGGCGGCTAGCGCTGGGGAAAGATCTGATAAAGCAGAAGATAAATGACTACTCCGGTCACGGAGACATACAGCCAAATCGGCCAGGTCCAGCGGGCAATTCTCCTGTGGAGTTCAAACTTCTGACGCAGGGCTCGACTTACCGTCAGGAGCACTAACGGCACGATTAGAAACGCACCAATCAGGTGAGTGGCGAGGATAACCAGATAAATCGGACGAAACCAGGCCGGGTCGAGAAACTTTGTGTGCGCTTCACCGTAAACCTGCTTCATCTTGTAATGATAAAACACATAGCAGGCCAGAAACCCAGTGGAGGTGACCAGCGCACTAATCATGCAGTTGCGGTGCGCCTTCTGGTTGCCGCGCTTGATGAACACGAAGCCAGCCGTAAGCAGCAGCGTGCTCAAGCTGTTCAGGCAGGCGTTGACGGCGGGCAGATCGGTAAAACTCATTTCTCCCGCTCCAACGTGCGGATGGTCTCCACCAGCTCAGCTTGAAGGTTCGTCCACGAACCGCTGTCGCTATCGGTTTCGATTACGCCGCGAAGCCGCGCCTGTTTGTCGACGATGACAAACAAAGTGCTGTGAATGAACAAATCGGCCGGATTCAACCGGTCTTCGGGTTTTGTCTCCAGGAAGCCGGTGAGTTTGAGTCCTTCGGTTGCCAATGCAGCAATCTCCTTTTTATCCCCGGTCAGAAACCACCAACGATTCGTCTCTGCGTTAAAACGTTTGGCGTATCGGGCCAGCACTTCCGGCGTGTCGAAATCAGGATCGGTTGTCAGCGTCACGAGTCTGGCCGAACTGTCTTTGGGTAACGCCGCTTGAAGTGAGGCCATCTGGCGCGTCATGCGCGGACACGGCCCGGCACAGCGGGAAAAGATGATGTCGGCCACCCACACTTTACCGCGCAGGTCGGCCAGTTTGACAGGCTGGTTCGCTTGATTCGTGAGCGTAAAGTCAGCGATCTGACCGGTGGTTGCCAGGTCTTCCGCCCCACTCCCGGTTGGACGGACATGGCTTGCACGCTGCCGCCCTTTCAATCCGGACAACAGAAAGGCGAACGCCATCAATAACACAACCAGCGCAACGCCGATCCAAATGGTCCGCGACAATCTTGGTGATGCGTCCTGCATAGGAGAAATTGTACGAGAGAATTCTGGCGTCCGCCAACTCAATTGACCAACGGCCGGTTCAACAGTGCTGGTTGAGCCGCGATTATGATGAAGAGTAAGATTGCGATTAAGACTGGCTTGAGCCCGAACCCGCGTTCTGACAGCCTGCGGCATGGGCAAGAGCAAACAACGGCTGCTGCAAGGGGCACGGGTTTATCTGTCCGGCCCAATGGATTTTGTGGCTTCGCGCGCGGCCGAAAAGCAATTCGGCTGGCGCAATCGAGTGAGTCAGTTCCTCCAGGAGATGGGCGTGACGGTATTCGACCCGTGGTTCAAGCCGGATGTACGCGGTCTGCACGAATACGGTCGTGAAGACGTCAAAAGCGGTGACCGCATCCGCGAGGAGTGGACCTATGCGGGAGGCACCAAGGGTGCCAAAGCGCGTTCCTGGTGCGCCAAGCAATTCTGGGAAACGCTGCACATTGATTTGCGAATGGTGGATACCAGTGATTTCACCATTTCCTATTGCCCCACGAACATCTACAGCGTCGGCACGCCACACGAGATCATCATGGCCACGTTACAACACAAGCCGGTGTTGTTCGTCAGCCCGCCGATTGTTTTCCCGGCACTGCACCGGTTACGCGAGCACTTGAACGGTGATTCCAAGGGGAAGCAGTTGTTGGAGCAACTCGGCAATGAAATCCCCATCAAGGAGAATCCGCGCGGAATCCCGAGTTTGTGGTACATCCCGCTCGTGGGCGGAGAGAATTTTTTCGATGGCTTCGGGTTTGCGCGCTACCGAAAGCGTTTTGGCTGGAAAACCGAAATTCCCATTGACCGGCACGAAAAGAAATATTCACCGAAGCGCCCGCTGCTGCCATTTGTGGAGAAGCTCAATACGCGCCTGCCCAAAAAATGGGACAGCAAGCTCAACCGCTTTGTCCCCGACGACGACTGGTTGTTGTGGGATTTTCACGCCCAGCGCATCCGCGGCAAACACGTGGAGTCGGTTCGCCGATGAGTTCGCATTTGCCCAGCCAGGTCTTTCCGCCATGCTGAACGTTTCCCAGCTGACCGGGTTTCTTGAAGCACAGCTGCCCGCTGCGCTGGAGATGCTTCAACAGATGGTCGGCATCAATAGCTTCACGCTCAACCGCGACGGCATCACTCGACTGAGCCGATACACGGCCGAGTGTTTTGCGTCGCTGGGTTTCAAGGCAGAGTTTGTTGCTTCGACAAATCCTCAGTACGGCGGACACCTCGCGCTCACACGACGCGGCACGGGTTCAAAAAGCGTAATGATGGTTTCTCACCTGGACACGGTGTTTCCGCCGGAAGAAGAGGTGCGAAATAATTTCCGCTGGCAGGTTGAAGGGGATCGGATCTTTGGCCCGGGAACGAATGACATCAAGGGGGGCACGACGGTCATGTGGATGGTTTTGAAAGCACTACAAGCACTGGCGCCCGCGGAGTTCGAAGCCACCACATGGAAGTTGCTGTGGAACTCGTCCGAAGAAATGTTTTCACCCGACTTCGGTGAACTTTGCCGGTCGCGAGTCGAAACCGGGACGCTTGCCGCGCTGGTGTTTGAATCGGAAGGGCGATTGGGCAACGAACATTTGATGGTGGTGGCGCGCAAGGGGCGCGCAACCTGGCGGGCCACGGCGAGCGGCAGAGCGGCACATGCGGGCAGCAGTCACGGACAAGGTGCCAATGCCATCGTGCAACTGAGCCGCACTGTGGAACACATCGCGGCCCTTACCAACTCCGCGCAGGATTTGACCGTCAACGTGGCAACGATTTCCGGCGGCACGGTGCTGAATCGCGTGCCTCATGAGGCCACGGCCGAGGGAGAGTTCCGAGCGTTTTCACCAGAGGTTTACGAGCGGGCGAAGGCGGCGTTGCTCGGAATGACGGGTCCGGGTGAAGTGCGCGCGAAAACGGACCGGTTCGCTTGCAGCATCCGTGTCCAGATTCTCACGGAAAGCCGCCCCTGGCCCCGCAACCCGGCGACCGACCGGTTGTTTGAACTCTGGCGACAAGCCGGTGAATTGACCGGGCAAGTCATCAACTGCCAGGAACGCGGCGGTTTGAGCGACGGCAATTTGATTTGGGATGTCGTGCCCACGCTGGATGGACTTGGTCCACCCGGGGACAACAGTCATTGTTCGGAACGCAGTGCCGACGGCTCGAAACTGCCGGAGTTCGTCGAGCGAAGCAGCTTCGTGCCGAAAGCGGCCACCAACACGCTCGCGATTTTGAAACTGCTGGCGTCATCACGCGCCTCCGGGAAACACCGGGCCCTCCCCGGGACGCAAACCGCGAGCTGAACCCATCGTAAGATTCCTGGGCAAGCGCACGCCCTTCGAGACGTGAAATGTTCTCAGGCTGGACATTTTTCCCAATGCGATGGTGTGGCACAAACTCTGCAACATCGGGAGGCCTGCTGGGACGTATAGCTTATGAAGTTCACAATCGAAGTCGGAGAAGTCGAAAAACACCTGGTCGAATTCGACCACAATCAACTGATCGGAAGCCTGCTCATCAAAGTGGACGAGAAACCCGTTTACCAGAACCGGCGCTTCATCAACGAGCCGAAAGAGGAGGTTTATCAGTTCGTCGTGGGCCAGTTGGAAAAAACCGAGGTGCGCATCGAGAAGATTCGCAAGCACCTCTTCGGGCATCGCAACGCCGTTTACGTGGACAAACGTCTGGCGCGCGTTTACGACGGGTTCTGATTCCGCCTCCGCAGGCGACCTTCAACCGGATTCATCACGGCTTTTTTGGGGCCGTGTTGTTCGTTGCGGCGGGGCCGTCGGCTTCAGTTTCGGCCAGGAAATTGTCCAGGATGGAAAGGTAGAGGCCCATGGTACCAGTGGATTCTTCACCGGCTTCCTTTTCCAAAACGCGCAACTGATTGGCGGCATCCCGTGCTTGCGCGCGCAGGTCGGCGATGGACATTTTCCCCGTCCCGAGGTCGTTGAGCATTTGATCAAACTTTTGATTGGCCTCGGGGCTTGCCGTTGCCAGGAACTGGGCGCGCACTTGATTCGCCAGATTGCTCTGGCTGCCAATCTGCCTGAGGGCAGCCGAAAGATCCGGCGCGACGTTTGTCTTGGGCGCGGGTGTTGCCACGACGGAGTTGGTGACAGGTGTGACAAGCCCCATGGTCAAATTCGCGACTTTGCTGCGAGAAAGGTTTACCGTTCCGAGCACGTCACTTTGGAAAACAACATTCGTCGCTGAAACGGAAACAACCCTGCCGTTATAGCGGTCGCCGTTTTGCATAACAACTTGATCGGCGAGCACCACTCGAGTTGCGAAGTTCAGGACCATCAAGCTGCAGATTAGAGAGGCGATCCAGACGGTTCTCATAGGCTGACCCTAATGCGAATCACCACGCTTGGCAACCACGGCTCCCGAAGCGGTGGGATTGAAACTGCCGCTCAGAGCTTCGTCTTTCTCGTCCTCGTCGTCGTCCTCGTTCTTCAACGGCAATTCGAGGACGAGGTCAACGACGAGGATGATTTGATTCTGCACGGCACTTCCGGTCACACCCTCACGCCTTGGTAAAGAAACGCCGTTGCTTCTCGCTGATGGGCATTTGCAGCTTCTCCATCACTTGAAGCATGTCTTCCCATACTCGGCGCTTCTCACTCATCGCCTGATTACGCAAGAGATAGGCGGGGTGATAGGTGGGCATGAGCGGGATATTCCGGTAAGTCTTCCAGTTGCCCCGCAGTTTCGTGATACCCACCGTCTTGCCCAATAAGCCTTCCACCGCCGTCGCACCAAGAGCCACCAACACCTTGGGTTGGACCAAATCGATTTGCTCGTGCAGGAACGGAATGCAGGTCGCCATTTCTTCAGGCGTGGGCTTCCGGTTGCCCGCGGTCTGGCCGGGAGTATCGGGTCGACACTTAAGAATGTTGGCAATGTAAACGTCGCCGCGTTGCAATCCCATCGTCTCAATGATCTTCGTGAGCAACTGGCCCGCTTTGCCGACGAACGGTTCGCCCTGCTCGTCTTCGTCCGCACCGGGCGCTTCACCCACAAACATGAGGTCGGCGTCAGGATTGCCCACGCCAAACACGACAGTTTTGCGGGACGAGGCCAGATGGGAACATTTCAGGCAAGCGATCGCTCTGGCACGCAGCTCGGCGAAGGCGGCGGATTTTGCAGCCGGATCAAGCGGTGGCGCAGCCTGCGGCGCCGCGGCGGCAGGCACAGCGCCGAATGCAGGCGATCGGGTGACGGCTGCAGGAGGCGAAAACGCGGAGGGCGGAGGGCGGAACGCGGAACTATCAGCAGGCGGGGCGGTGATCTTCTGCGGAGTAGAAGCTCTTGCCACGGGTTGAGCCAATGCCCGCAGCGTTTCCGGTGTAACGGCCACATGCCGAACCCCGCGAGCTTTCAAAGTTTCGAGGTGACTGACGGCGGCATCGAGCAGTTGGTCGTAGTCAGATGACATCGGCCGGCATCGTAAACTTTGATGACGCTTTTGCCAGTTGCATTTTCGCGGTGGCTTTGGAGAATTAGCACATGCAAAAGCCCATCGTCCTCGTTGCTCTGGTCGGAGCCACATCGATCTTATTGCCCGCAGCTCCCGCTGCCGAGCCCGTTGGTTACACGGACACGCCGATTATTCCCGGGACATCGTGGCACGTGCATGACCCGGATCGCCCCCGTCCGAAGGTGGTCCAACCGGGTGAGTCCTTCAGCCACAACGCGCCCGCGCCCGCGGACGCCGTAGTCCTGTTCGATGGCAAGGATTTGTCCAAGTGGCAAACCGAGAAAGGTGGCGAGGCCGGCTGGAAGGTGGAAAACGGTTACATGGAGGTCGTTAAAGGCAAAGGAAGCATCCGAACGAAACAGGAGTTTGAGGATTTTCAATTACACCTTGAGTTCGCCACTCCCGAGAAAGTCGTGGGCAACAGCCAGGGCCGCGGGAATAGCGGGGTGTTTCTGCTGGGAGTTTATGAAGTGCAGGTCCTGGATACTTACGACAACCTCACGTATCCCGACGGCCAATGCGGTGCGATGTATGGCCAGTATCCTCCCTTGGTGAATGCCTCCAAAGCCCCGGGCAAGTGGCAAAGCTACGACATCATCTTTGAAGCCCCCCGCTGGGATGCCTCCGGGAAACTCATCAAGAAGGCTTGCGTCACCGTGATTCACAACGGCGTGGTGCTTCACCACCGGAAGGAATTCATGGGCGCCGGCACGCACAAGGAGTTGGCTACCTACGACCGCACCAGGACTTCGCACGGACCGATTGGTTTGCAAGACCATGGCAACCCCATGCGCTTCCGCAACATCTGGATCCGCAATCTGGGCGAGTACGACAAACCGTAACCCTCGAGTCCTGACTTCAGTTTACCGCCTTCCCCTTTCCCGGAGGGGGAAGGCTTTTTTTGTTCAGCCCGAAAGCCCGGACCGGGATTTCCACCGGGTGTTAATCCAGAAACCGCCCAATTGCTGTCCGTACCGAGACAATTAGATTGCTTTCAGGGTGATTCAATACATTCAAGGCAGGAGAGAAAGGTTTTTGCGTTCCAGTTGGATGAGCGTCCGGGCTTCGGAGGTTTTGTTCCCCACCGTCTCTTTTCGCCGTGGATCACGGCGGAATCAAGCCGTCACGGGGGCGCTGGCGGCTGGCGACTGGTCTGCTTGTACCCCTCTCTCCGGTGCAGGCAGGCCAGCTCGTTTCAAATCGAATTAATTTTTCATCGAAACGGAACGCGAATTGCGTTTGCATGGTCAAGGTTTCGAGGCATCTTGCCCTCAGAAACAGTGAAAGAAATACCATGCGTACCTCGGATTTAATCAAAGCCACCGTCGTTTGCGGGTTGGCGGCGTATCTCGTCTTCGAGTTCCCGGTGCTCGGGCAAGTCGTGATCATTGGAGTGCTCAGCCTGCTCTGGCTGTCCTACCTTTATAGCACCGTGATGCGACGTACTCGCTAAGCCTCGCCTCGCCACCCGTCGGCACCGGCCGCGGACTTCTTAGTTCCCCGGGGAGCATTTCCTTGCTCCTTCCGTCCAATGCTCCATGAAGCGCATTTCTGCTTTTCTGGCTTGGGTGGTCCTGACCGGGATCTTCTTCCCGGTTCCTCAAACGCTCGCCGACGGTCTGATCATTGTTCACGAATCCCATTGGCTGCCCAGCCCGCGCCCGCCGCACCCGAATCCGCCCTGGCCGCCACGTCCGCTGCCACCTCCACCCCGGGTCTATGCCCCACTCGAAGTGGTTTATCACCATGTCAATGTGAAGATCGACGGCCAGATCGCGACCACCTCCGTGGATCAGGAGTTCTATAATCCCAACAACCGGCAACTTGAGGGCACGTATCTCTTCCCCGTCCCTCGCGGCGCGCAGATTGACAAGTTCACCATGGACATCGGCGGAAAGATGGTTGAAGCCGAGCTTCTCCCCGCTGCCAAAGCACGCCAGATTTACGAGGACATCGTGCGCAAGGCCAAAGACCCCGCGCTCCTCGAGTACGCGGATCGCGACGTCTTCAAAGTCCGCATCTTTCCCATCGAGCCGAACAGCAAGAAACGCATTAAACTTTCATACAGCCAATTGCTCAAGTCGGACGGCGGCCTGGTCAACTACGTTTATCCGCTGAACACGGAGAAGTTTTCCGCCAAGCCAATCAAGGACGTCACCATCAAGGTCGAAATCACGAATGACCGCCCGCTTAAATCCATTTACTCACCAAGTCACCTGATTGACGTCAAGCGGCACGGACCAAACCGCGCCACGGTTGGTTTTGAAACCACCGATGCCCGTCCCGACACCGATTTCGCGCTCTACTTCGCGCCCGAGAAGGATGAACTGGGCATTAATCTCGTGGCCCACAAGGTCAACGGGGAGGACGGCTACTTCCTGTTGCTGGTTTCGCCGGGAGTCGAAAGCAAAGGCAAGAAGATTGTTCCCAAGGACGTGGCGTTCGTGCTCGATACTTCGGGCTCGATGGCCGGCAAGAAACTGGAGCAGGCGAAGAAAGCGCTCCGTTTCTGCGTCGAGAGCCTCAATGACGGTGACCGCTTCGACATCGTTCGCTTCTCCACCGAGGTCGAGCCGCTCTTCGACAAACTGGTTTCCGCCTCGGCATCCAATCGCGAGAAGGCGGATGACTTTATCAAGGAGCTGAAACCCATTGGCGGCACTGCAATTGACGACGCGTTGAAGAAGGCGCTCGCGCTCCGCAACGAGCGGCGGGCGGATGCCGAGGAGCGCCGATCTCCAGATCGGCTCGTGGCGGACCGGCCTCCGAATCGAGCCGATCAGGAGATCGGCGCTCCGGTTCGGGGTGAGGTGAGGGAGAACGATCGCCCCTTTGTCATCATCTTTCTCACCGATGGCCGCCCCACCATCGGCACGACCGACGAAGAGCAAATACTCTCTGGCGTCAAACGTGCCAACGAAGGTCGCACGCGCGTCTTCTGCTTCGGCATCGGCACGGATGTCAACACGCACCTGCTCGACAAGATCACTGAAGAGACCCGCGCCTTCAGCCAATACGTGCTGCCGGAAGAAGACCTCGAAGTCAAAGTCTCCAACTTCTTCTCGAAGATCAAAGAACCCGTGCTCGCCAATCCAACGCTCAAGTTCAATGGGGATGTGCGCGTGACCAAACTTTATCCCTCGCCGCTCCCTGATTTGTTCCGCGGTGATCAACTCGTGTTGGTGGGCCGCTACTCAGGGCGCGGCGACACAGCAGTAATCCTCGCAGGCACGGTGAACGGCGCGAAGCGCAAATTCACCTACGAAGTGGATTTCCCGCGTGAAGACGCCGAGCACGAATTCATTCCCCGCCTCTGGGCGACGCGCCGGGTCGGCTACTTGATGGATGAAATCCGTTTGCGCGGCGAGAACGCCGAGTTGCGAGACGAAGTTACGGACCTTGCCCGCAAATACGGCATCGTCACGCCATATACCGCCTATCTCATCGTTGAAGATGAAGCCCGTCGCAACGTGCCTCTCTCGATGCAATCCATGCCGCAACTTTACTCCGACTCCCTGGCACGTCGTGAGGCGCAAGCAAATTGGGACTTCTTTAAGCAAGATAGACAAGGTGACAAGGCGGTAGCCGGGGCTCGCTACAGCTACGAACTCAAAAACGCCGCCGCCCCACCCGTGGCCGCGAACGGCGGTGCTATCGAAGCCAACCGGGCACTCGGATTGGATGCTTCGGGCAGCTTGAGTGAGAGCCTTGCCGCGGCGACGCCCGCGCCCGTAGCCGAAGCCAGAACCAAACTCGCCAGCTATTCTCAACAGGGCCGCTTTGTTGCCGGAAAAAACTTCTACCAGAACACCAGCAACCAATGGGTGGACGAATCCGCACAAAAACTCCAGAACGCGAAGCGCCAGCGCATCCAGTTTAACTCCAAAGAATACTTCGAGTTCGCCGCCAGGGATCGACGTGCGTTGCCGTGGCTGGCACTGGGCAACAATGTGCAGTTCGTCCTGGATGACACGCTTTACGAGATTTACGACACCAACTGAAAAGCGCCGGAGGCGCGATAGAGAGTAGCCCACGGCGTCGGCCGTGGGACAAAGACAAGAGAACAATGAGCCCCTTTAGGCCGAAAGAAAACGACGCGTCGCAGGAAGTTTTGTCCCCTTTTTGCAAAACAATTGTCTGGAACAATCAACCTTTGATCTCACATGAAAACGAAAACACATCTCCTCAACTTGTTTGTCGTCGCTGTGCTAGCCGCTTTTGTCAGTCACGCAGCGGCCAAAGATTCTGCGGATAAGCCAGACAAGGAAACAAAGAAGCCACTGGTTCAGATTGCCATCCTGCTCGACACCAGCGGAAGCATGGAGGGCTTGATCGAACAGGCCAAGAGCCAGCTTTGGCGTATTGTCAACGAGTTCGCCAAAGCGAAGCAAAGCGGCGTTGCGCCCGAGGTCCAAGTGGCGCTCTATGAGTACGGCAAGAGCAGCCTCAGTGCTTCCAGCGGTTGGATCAGGCAGATTCAGCCGCTGTCGACGGACCTCGACAAGATTTCCGAAGAGTTGTTTGCGCTGCGCACCAATGGTGGCGACGAGTATTGCGGTTGGGTGATCCGTGAGGCTGCCCATGGTCTGGCGTGGAATTCGTCTCCCGATGTTTACAAGGCAATCTTCATCGCTGGAAATGAACCTTTCACCCAAGGCCCGGTGGACTACGCGGAATCCTGCAAGGCCGCCATCACCAAAGGCATCATCGTGAACACGATTCACTGCGGCGAGGAAGCCACCGGCATCAACTCCAAATGGAAGGATGGCGCTCTCCTTGCCGACGGCAACTACCTGGTCATCGATCAGAATCGCGCCGTCGTGAGCATTGAAGCGCCGCAGGACAAGGAAATCGCGAAACTGGGAGTGGAGTTGAACAAAACCTATATCGCGTACGGCACTGCTGGCCGTTTGGGCGAGGCCCGTCAAAAGGCGCAAGATGCCAACGTCCTCTCACTCGCTCCCGCATCTGGTGCCGCCGTGCAACGTTCCGTCGCCAAGGCTTCGGCCAATTACCAGAATGCCTCGTGGGATCTGGTGGACGCCCTCAAGGAAAAGAACTTTGAGGTGGATCAACTGAAGACCGAGGAACTCCCCGCCGCGATGCAAAAGATGGATGCTGAAGAGCGCAAAGCTTACGTTGAGAAGAATGCCAAGGAACGCGCTGAACTCCAGGCCAAAATCAATCAACTGAACCGCGAACGCGAGCAATACGTGGCTCAGAAAATAAAGGAAGTCGCCGGCACGAACACCCTCGACGCCGTGATGATCTCTGCCATCCGTGAGCAGAGCGCCAAACGAAACTTCAAATTCGAGTGACCGAGTCTATTGCCGTCGGAGGCGGAAAAACTTTGTCGCATCACTGGAATTGTTAGTGACGAAGTTGAACTGGTTCACAATCTCCACGGCATTCGTATCGTCGCTCCACGGGGAGCTGGCCAGATTCGTCGTCTGCTCAAGCCGGTAACCGACCGCGCTCAAGGGCCAGTTGAGTACCGCTTGATTCGACACGCGAGCAAGCTGGAGTTGGGGCTGCGGCTCATCAAAATCCAAAATGCCGTCCAGGTCGCGGTCGAGGCCCATTC
Source organism: Verrucomicrobiia bacterium (assembly GCA_036274115.1). Classification (GTDB taxonomy): domain Bacteria; phylum Verrucomicrobiota; class Verrucomicrobiia; order Limisphaerales; family JADLHS01; genus JADLHS01. Next base: position 156 of record DASUGI010000374.1, on the reverse strand, counting down.
GCTGTCCGCTCCCCACGGGCACGCCCATGATCGTAAGGGGTATCTCCCTCCTGAATCAGATCCACGAGTTGAGCGCGGGTCAACGGCGCGGAGTTGGTGGAATCGAGCCGATAATTGTTCAAGCCGGTTTGGTAGAGCAATCCGCGGTGTTGCCCG
>DASUGI010000373.1:0-13081 GCA_036274115.1 Verrucomicrobiia bacterium | reverse complement strand
TCGGTCATCACGATGGTCGAACTCACCAAGGTTTACGGGATGCTGGCCATGTCCACCTACGATTACATTGGGCTCGGCTTGATGACGGCGGGGATTTATTTTGCCCTCAGTTACCCGGCGTCCATTTTCGCTCACTGGCTGGAAAAGAGATTGCGCTATGATCACCGTTGAACGACTCACCAAGTCCTACAACTCCAACCGCGTGTTGCATGGCGTGGACCACGCGCAACAACGCGGCGAAGCGGTCGTGCTCATCGGACCGAGCGGCTGTGGCAAAAGCACTTTCCTTCGCTGCCTCAATCAACTGGAGCTCGCCGATTCCGGGCGCATTACCATTGGCGATGTGACGATTGAAGGCGGACGCGCGCCGCGCTCCAGCCACGAGCACGAGCAACAACGCCAGTTGCGCATTCGGGCCGGAATGGTGTTTCAGCAATTCAACCTGTTTCCGCACCGAACCGTTCTGCAAAATGTCATGGAAGGCCCCATCGTCGTCAAAGGTGTCGCCCCGGCTGATGCGGAAGCCCTCGGACTGGACCTGCTCGCCAAAGTCGGACTCGAGAAGAAAGCGGACGCCTATCCCTCGCAGCTTTCGGGCGGGCAGCAACAGCGAGTCGCCATCGCACGCGCCCTGGCGATGCAACCGCATGTGATGTTGTTCGATGAACCCACCAGCGCGCTCGACCCTGAATTGCGCGATGAAGTTCTGCGCGTCATGCGCCAACTCGTGGAAGAAGGCATGACAATGATCGTCGTAACGCACGAAATGCAGTTCGCCCGCGACATGGCGGATCGCGTTTTGTTCCTTGACTCAGGGGTCGTGGCCGAGTCTGGTTCACCCGATGAGATCTTTTCCAACCCACGAAACGAACGCACCCGCGAGTTCCTGCGCCGCGTCACAACACGGTAGGTTTGTTATTGCCAAAGCCGTGTTTGCCGTCAGCACCGGAGGTGCGCCAGAAAGTAGCCCACGGCGTAAGCCGTGGGTTTCCCGTGGCGGAACAGCCAGCCCCGTAGGGGCGACAGAGGGCTTCTTCCCGGAAACGTCTGCCGCCCCTACGGGGCTCATGCGTTTTGGCCGAATCCTCCCACGGCTGACGCCGTGGGCTACTCTCTGTCGCTGCTCCGCAGCTTTCAACTGCCGGATTTTTTCGGCGTGGTCGCCGAGCGCCACATGAAAACGTGGTACGTGGCTGGTGTTTCGCCAGCGTTGCGCAAGGCGTGTTCGACATTGCACGCGTTGAAGATCACCGAGCCGACACCAACGCGTTTCCACTCGCCGCTCACCAGCACTTCCACCGTTCCTTCCTTCACCACGATGAGCTCCTCCTCCGGATGCTTGTGGGGCGCGTGCGACGTTTCGCCCGGATTCAACGTCGTCACGTGACACTCCAGCACTTCGAGCGTGGCCGTCGGTTGTTCAAAAAACTTTCGGGTGAAACCTGTCCTGGTTGGCTTCGCCTCAATGGAATTCCAGTCAATCGCGGCAGAACCCATGATGGGCTTGGCTGGCTGAGCCAGGGCAACCAGCGCAACTGTGGTCAGAGCAGTGAACAGGACGAGCATGATTTCTTTTCGGGCGAGCATGTCAATTGGATGCCATTCCAAAGTCGCTATTCATGGGCAAGACATGGACAAAGCTCCATCGATGCAAACAAAAACAGGGCCACGCAACAATCACGTGGCCCTGAGGATCAATGCTGCTCTCCTACTTCGTCTGACTCGCCAGTTTCGCCGGCTTGCCCGAAGTAACGTTGGTGTTCTCCTGCGGCTGGCTCAGCGCCAACACGGCCCAACTGCTCGCGGCCGCCGAGATCCACGAGTCTTTCCCGTGCGGGAAACCACTCTTCATCGTCGGCTGGAACGGGAACGCCCGCCGCCGCACATACCATGTGCCGTCGTCGAGCTGGGTTTGCAACAAGTAGCGTTGTCCCTTTTCAATGGCCGGGTTCATGACGTTCATTCCGAGCGCCACGCGCAACGCGTAAACGGATTGTCCCGTCGCGTAAGCGTCCGAAGCCAACGTCGGCAATTGCGACCAACCGCCATCCTCGCGCTGCTCTGCAGCCAAGCGCTTCGCCAACGTTTCCAGTCGGCGGCTCGATTCACCGGCCCACGCCAGACCGAGCAGCTGAAACGCGCGCTCGTCCGTATTCGCGGGTTTCACGGTCCACAACCAGCGACGACCGCGCTCCACGCGTTCCGCCAATTCAGCTTTGCGCCCGGGGAGCGGATACTTTTGCAGCGCATGAATCGCCAGTGCCGTCGCCGCCACGTCGCCATTCTGCAGGGGCGGACGGGGCAGGTTCCCGCGCCAGCGACCGTCCGTATCCTGGATGGATGCCAAGTGATGCACCGCGGCATCCGTCAGCTCGTCGGCGGGCAATTCCGCCCCTGCATATCCGAACAGGGTGTAACCCTTGGTGTAAACCGTGTCGGGATGAAACAGCGCCTCCCAATCCGGTTCAAACGTCTTCAAGTCACCCTGCTTCACAATCTCGATCAACTGCTGTTCCAGTTCCGAATCAACGCTGGCCTTGCTGCGTTTGGCCGCGCCGACCGCCGCCAGCGGCATGTGCTGTTGATGACACGACGTGCAATCCTGCCGGGAAGCGTGATTAACGAAGGCCTGCTTCGAAATGATTGAAGTCTCCTGAAGCGGCGCGATGGCCTGGCTGATGGCCGCGCGAATGGTGGCTTCGTCCGTTTGCGCTGAGACGAGCCGCGAAGATGCCGCAATTGCCTTCAGTTCGTCGGGCGTTTCATTCGTTGCACCACGGCGCGTGAGTGCTGAAACAATCTTCGTGTCGCCGCGACGCTTCGCCAGCATCAACGGCGTTTGCGGCACATCCATGAACGCTTCAATGCTCTCGCCGCCCTCGGCATTGGGATTGGCGCCGCGCTTCACCAGCAAATCCACCAAGCGGGCATCGCTCTTCTCGGTCGAGGCCGCCCAGTGCAACGGTGTGAAACTATCACCATGGCCTTTCTGGTCCACCTGCGCGCCGCGATCCAGCAACAACCGGGTGGCCTTGATCTGATCCGCCCAGGCGGCTTGCGACGTCGGTGTGCCCAGGAACGATTCGGCATTCGGATCAGCTCCAGCCTCCAACAGCGCCTTCATCGCGCCAGTGTCGCCACGAAATGCCGACCACATTAATGCATTGCGGCCTCCGGCGAAAAGGAACGCCTCCGGACCGGGCAAGGGCTGCGCGTTGGGATTCGCTCCGTATTTCAATAACAGCCGCACGGACACTTCGTTGCCGCTTGCCGCCGCTGCCATCAGCGCCGTCGCACCCCAGTTATTGGTCGCGGTCGCATCCGCACCATGCTTCAAAAGAAATTCAACCGTCCGCTCGCCATCCGCCGGACGCGCGGCCAGGATCAACGGTGTATTGCCAAGGGCCGAGCGCACGTTCACCTCCGCACCGCGATCCACGAGCAATCGAACCATCTCGTAGCTGCGCGCCGCACGCAGCAGCGCCGTCGCTCCAGCCTTGTTCGCCGCGTTAACATCAGCACCACGATCCAGAAGCAACTTCACACTCGCGACGTCCGAGTACGCCGTCGCTAGAATCAGCGGCGTGTTCCCCTGCTCATCGCGGGCCTCAACGGGCATCCCGGCGTCGAGCGCCTTTCGTAACTTCTGGATGTCGCCGTTACGCAACAATCCGAGGTATTCCGCAGACATGAGTGGCGGCGCGATTTCCGCCGCTACCGCTGAGAGCCAGATTCCAAATGCAGACGCTCCAAGACAAAGTATCCACTGAGTTCGTTTCATAGCTGTATCTGATGCGCGTGACCGAAGCTTGAACAATTCAACTCCGGTCACGTGGCCGCGCATCCTAGCCGGGAATTCACAGGCAACAATGGAACTAAAGGACCAAGGTCGGTCCGTTAACTCCCACTGGAAGACACTTTCATCAGCCGCCCGCCGGCAGAGCGGTGACACCTAACGGCATCACTGCGCACAAGTCGCTGGAGATACAGATTGACTTTAAACCGCAGCGGGGTATGAGCGTTGTAATCAAAATGAATGGCTTCCCTAAGCCAGTCTGTTCCCCATCCCCGCGCGCCGCGGGAGCCTCATCAGAATGGGACGTCCGGTGCGCACAACTTCACCCGCCGCTCACATTATGGAACCTATCTCGACCCCTGGTCTTTGCCGCAGGAGCTTTGTCGTCGGACGAAGCGTCTCCATCCTCGTAACCGTCTTTCTTTCCAGCCTGGCCATCCGTAGCAGTTCCGCCGCTACGATCGCGTGGACGGGAGCAGTATCGACCGATTGGAACAACGTCACGAACTGGACTCCGCAACAAGTGCCCACGAGTCTGGACACGGCCGTCATCAACTCCGGGACGGTGGTGGTCGCCGCCAATGCGCAGTTCTCAGCGCTTACCTTGAATGGTGGCACGCTGAGCGGACCCGTGCTGGTGCGGTCAAATTGCGTGATGAACTGGAACGACGGAATCCTCGCGGCGAGCGGGTCGTTGACCGTCCAGAGCAACGCCGTGGTCAATCTCCAGACCGGCACCACCAAGTATGTGGACGGGCCGATGCTGAACTACGGCACGGTGATTTGGACGGGTGGGACGCTCTATGTGCGGAACAACAACGCAGGCAGTCTGGGGAGTGTGGTGAATCTGGGTTTGTGGCAGATGCAGGGCGACGTCGACCTGGGTCAATGGTTTGCCACGGGCCTGGAGAAATTCACCAATGGCGGCACCTTGAGAAAAGCCAGCGGCAGCGGCATCAGCGCAACCAGCCTCATCCTGCTCAACGAATTTGGCAACATCGAGGTCCGGAGCGGTGTTTTGCGACTTGATCGCGGCACGGCACTGGACGGCTTTTTCCACGTGTCCCCTGGTGCGACCATCCAGTTCAACACCGGCACGTTCAACTACACGCCGCTGACCCGATTGACTGGCGCGGGGCAATATCAGTTGGTCGGAGGCACGCTCCAGGGACTGCCGGACTACCTGCCCAATCTGCAATTGCTCGGCGGCTCGGTTCTGCTTAGCCCAACCTATCAAACCAATGGAACAATCGAGCGATTGGATTTGAATGGCGCCGCGCTGGCCAGCTCCAATCGTGTGAGCGGAGTTCTGAATCTCTTCAGTGGGAAAATTTCTGGTTCGTTGGTGGTGGGTTCAAATGCGGTATTGAACTGGTCTGGCGGCCGTTTTGACGGCCCCAGTCTGACTATTGAAAGCAATGGCATGGCGAATTTGCTGGGCGGTCAAAAGGAGCTGGCGGGTTGCCTCACCAATGCCGGCCAAGTCGTGTGGAGCGCTGGAACCATCACCATGTTGAACAACGCTTCAACGTTGTTCGGCGCCGTGGAAAACCAACCGGGCGGCGTTTGGGACGTTCAGGGCGACCTCTCGATAAGCCAATCTCCCGTCAACAATTACGCTGCGTTCCGCAATCACGGGCTCTTGAAGAAATCCGCGGGCACGGGGACGGCCTCGCTAGACCTCCCTTTCTATAATTTGGGAACGTTCAAGCAACTGAGTGGCATTCTGAATTTTGGCCGCGACTTCAGTTTATACGCAGGAACTGTCGTGTTCGGAATTGCCAGCAACGGCTTTGGCAGAATCAATTTGGCCGGCACAGCATCGCTCGGAGGAAATCTCGGAGTCGAGTTGCTGGGCGGATTCATTCCTGCCTCCAGCGCCACTTACCAGGTGATGAGCTACGCCGTGTTGGCAGGTGCATTTACAAACTACGACGGGCTTAACGCCGGGTTCGGCCGAACCTTCACTCCCGTTTACACTCCAACCAATCTGACGTTGCAGGCGTCGGCAACCAACGGCCCAAATACCGCGCCGTCGCTTTCTCCAATTTCAAACGTGACCATCTACGAGCGAACCACGCTCGCTTTCACCAACACCGCCAGCGACCCGAATGGCAACCAGATCCTGTTCAGCTTCGTCTCCGCACCCACCAACGCGACATTGGGTCTGACCAGCGGCATCTTTTCCTGGACGCCAACCGAGGCGCAGGGCAACACCACCAATCTCATTACCTTGCGCGCCTTTGATAACGGCTCTCCCAGTCTGAGCGCGACACAGTCGTTCACCGTGGCGGTCATCAAGACAAACCACGCCCCCGTTCTGCCACAGATTGCGTCGCAGCTCATCGGCGTGGGAGGCACATTGACCGTGACGAATATCGCAGGGGATGCCGATACTCCGGCCAACCTGCTTACCTATACTTTGCTCAACCCGCCGCCCGGCGTGACAATCACCAACGGGATTATCACCTGGTCGCCCGGCAATCCGGGTTCGTTTCAAATCACAACGCGCGTGACCGACAATGGCGCGCCAGCCATGTCGGCAACCAATACTTTCACCGTGAGCGTCATGAGCAAACCCGTTCCGCCATCCGGATTGGTGAGCTATTGGACGGGAGACGGAACGACGGCCGACCAGAACGGATTGAACGATGGAGCGTTGGCCGGTTCGGCGAGTTATGCAACGGGCTTGTATGGGCAGGCGTTCAACTTCACTGGAGGCTACCTGGCTGTTCTCAATTCGGCTTCGTTGAGCTTCGGCCCCACCAACGCGCTCTCGGTTGAGATGTGGGTCAAACGCACGCAACCAGCGCCGGCGTATCCCCTCTACTACTTTGGCAAACGCGTGAACTGCGGCGTCTACAACTACCAGTCTCCTTCGGATCAAATCTCCGGTGGCGTTTACGATCCACCCGTGGGCGAATGGCGTCACTTTGCCTGGGTGTTTACGGGAACGGAATGGCTGGGCTACGTCAACGGCGCGCTGGTTCATCGGACGCAAACTTCTTTGGGCGCATCGAACTCCGCCTCCTTGTTCATCGGCGCTTCCGGCACTTGTTCCTCTCCGTTTGCGGGATTGATCGATGAAGTGCGGCTGTATAATCGAGCGTTGACTTCCAACGAGGTCGCGACGGTCTATGCCGGTTCGGCCGTCGGTGCTCCCATTATCAGCCAACAGCCGTTGAGTCAGAAAGTCGCCGTCGGCACAACCGTCGTTTTCACGGCCAGCGCTTACGGTCTTGCACCGATCAGCTATCAATGGCGTTTCAATGGCGTTCCGATCAACGGCCAAACGTCACCCACTCTAACTCTCAACAACGTCAGCCTGGGCCAATCCGGAATCTATGATCTGGTTGCCACCAACGCTCTGGGAACCGTCACCAGTTTGCCCGCCGAACTCTCCGTGTTGCAACCGCCTGCGATCTCCGTCCAACCGGTGGGATTGACGGTCGCCGTGGGAAGCAATGTCACCTTGAACGTCGTCGCCACGGGGACGCCGACCCCGACGCTGAGTTATCAATGGCGCAAGGGCGGGATTCCGATTGGCGGCGCGGTCGGTTCGACCCTGGCGTTGAACAATGTGCAGGTGAGCGACGCGGGGAACTACGATGTGATCGTAGCGAATTGGATCGGGTCGGTCACCAGCGTAGTCGCCACTGTGAACGTCAGCGCGCCGATTGTTTGGACCGGATTGGTGTCGACCGACTGGAACAACGCGACGAACTGGAATCCGCAACAAGTGCCCACGAGCACGGACACGCCAGTCATCAACTCTGGAACCGTCGTGGTTGCACCTAACGCGCAATTCCTGGCGCTCACCTTCAATGGCGGCACACTCAGTGGACCGGTGTTGGTGCGCTCCAATCGCGCGCTGAACTGGAACGGCGGGGTACTGGCCAACGGCTCGTTAACGGTTGAAAGCAACGGAGTGGTCAACCTGCAAACCAGCGACGCGAAGTATCTGGACAGCCCGATGACCAATTCCGGCGCGGTGCTGTGGACGGGCGGAACGTTCTATGTGCGGAACAACAACAGTGGAATTTTGGGGCGCGTGGTCAATCGCGGGTTGTGGCAGATGCAAGGCGACTTCACGCTTGGCCAATGGTTCAGCTCCGCGTTCGAGGTGTTCGTGAACAACGGCACTTTCCGCAAGAGCGCGGGTGCCGGAGTGGGCAGTGGCAACGTCGCGCTTCAAAACCAATTCGGTGTGGTGGAAGTGCAGAGCGGCACGTGGCGCTTTGATCGCGGACAACAACTCGATGGCTTGTTCATTACCGAGGCCGGTGCAGTGATTCAGTTCTACCAGGGAACTTTCACTTATACGGCACTGACGCAATTGACAGGCGCGGGGCAATATCAGTTGATCGGCGGCACGCTGCTAGGATTACCCGATTTCCTGCCGAATTTGAAGTTGCTCGGCGGAACCGTCGGCTTGAGTCCCTCCTTCCAGACGAACGGCAACATTGTGCGCCTCGACCTGGATGGCGCGACGCTCCTCGGCTTGAACCGCGTTACCGGGGTGCTCAATCTCAATGACGGCGGAGTTTCTGGTCCCCTGACCATTGCATCCAACGCGGTGCTGAACTGGAATAGCGGAATCTTCAGCACACCTTCCTCATTGACCGTGGAAAGCGGTGGCATGGTCAATCTGCTGGCTGGTGGCACAAAGTATATGGATGGACCAATGGTCAACTCGGGGGAAGTCATCTGGACGGGCGGGAGCTTTTACATTCGCAATAACGGCTCGGGAAACTTAGGCAGCGTTGTGAACGTGGGATTGTGGCAGATGCAAGGTGACTTGAGCTTGAGCCAATGGTTCGCCACGGGCCTCGAGAGGTTTATCAATGGCGGCACGTTCCGCAAAGCCAGTGGCAGCGGCTCCGGCGTAATGAGCGTTGTCTTGCTGAATGAATTCGGCAACGTCGAGGTCCAAAGCGGTGTGTTGCGGTTCGATCGCGGCATGGCATTGGATGGGCTGTTCATTGCCGGCCTCGGCGCGACCATTCAGTTCAACGCTGGCACGTTCAACTACACATCCCTGACGCGGCTAATGGGAGCGGGGCAATATCAGCTGACCGGCGGCACGCTTCAGGGTTTGCCCGATTATCTCCCGAACCTCCAATTGCTGGGCGGCTCGGTGCTGCTGAGTCCAACCTATCAAACCAACGGGTTGATCGAGCGACTGGATCTCAATGGCGCTACGCTGTCGGGCTCGAATTACGTTGTGGGTGTCCTGAACTGGAATGGCGGCTCCATTGCGGGTTCAGTAACCATCGCTTCAAATGCGGTCCTGAATTGGAGGGACGGCTTACTTGTTGCCGCAGGTTCGTTGACAGTACAAAGCAACGCCGTCGCCAATCTGCTGACCCCTGGAGCGAAATATTTGGACGGACGCATGACAAACTCCGGCACCGTCATCTGGACCGACGGCCCGTTCTACATTCGCAACAACAACTCGGGAAACCTGGGCAACGCCGTGAACCTCGGTTCGTGGCAAATGCAGGGTAACCTGAGCCTGAACCAATGGTTCGGCAACGGCCTCGAGATCTTCAACAACAGCGGCACGTTCCATAAACCCAGTGGCACCGGCACGGGCACCATCACCGTAAATTTCCAGAACGAGGCCGGGCTCATCGACGTTCAGACCGGTTTGTTGAGTTTCAACCGCCCCATTACGTTTGCCGGCGGAGCAGTCCGTTTCGGCATCAGCAGCAACGATTTTGGCCGGATTGCGGTTTCTGGAACGGTGACGTTGGACGGCCGCATCGCCGCGACGTTGCGAGGTGGATTCATTCCCGCCACCAACGCCTCGTATCAAGTGATGACCTTCACTTCGGCAACGGGCACGTTCACGAACATCAGTGGCTTGGATGTGGGCTTTGGCAGATCCTTCACGCCGGCCTACGCGGCTACAACACTGACCTTGCAGGCGTCCGTCACAAACGCGCCCAATAACGCGCCGACGCTCGCGCCGATTGCCAATGTCAGCATTCCTGAAGGAACCAGCTTTACCTTTACGAACACGGCCAGCGATCCAGACGGAGATGAAATTCTCTTCAGTCTGGTCACAGCACCAACCAACGCGACTTTGGGGCTCACCACCGGAATCTTTTCCTGGACGCCCACCGAGGCTCAGGGCAACACCACCAATCTGATCATCTTGCGGGCCTTTGACCACGGCTCTCCGAGTCTGAGTGTGACCCAAGCCTTCACGATTATTGTCGCCAAGACCAACAGCAGTCCGGTGCTGGCCCAGATCAGTCCGCAGCTCATGGGTGTGGGCGGCACGCTCATCGTGACCAACACCGCGAGCGATCCGGATCTCCCCGCTAGTACGCTCACCTACACACTCCTGTCTCCACCTCCGGGCGCGACGGTGAACACCTCTGGCGTAATCACGTGGTCGCCAACCAATCCCGGAAGCTACACCGTTACGATGCGAGTCAGTGACAACGGTGCGCCAAGCTTGAGCGCCACAAACAGTTTCACCGTCAGCGTCATTCCCAAACCAGTTCCGTCGGCCGGCCTGGTAAGCTGGTGGACCGGCGACGGGACCACCGCCGATGTTCTCGGGACCAATCATGGCGTCCTGTCCGGCAATGCCGCCTATGCGCCGGGACTTTATGGCCAGGCATTTCACTTCACCGGCGGCTGGCTCACGGTGTTGCATTCGGCGTCGTTGAGTTTTGCTCCCGGCAACGCAATGAGCTTCGAGTTGTGGGCCAGACGAACTCAGGGCGGTTATCCGGTTTACTATTTTGGCAAACGGGTTGGTTGCGGCAGCGCCAATTATCAGTCGCCTTCCGACCAGATTTCCGCGGGCGCTTACAATCCGCCGGTCGGCGAGTGGCGGCACTTCGTCTGGGTTTACACCGGCACGGAATGGCTCGGCTATGTCAATGGTGGCCTGGTGTATCGCACCGAAACCACCCTCGGACCGGAGAACCTCGCGGCTCTGTTCATCGGCGCGTCCGGCACTTGCGGCCAATCGTTTGTAGGGCTGATTGATGAAGCTCGCATCTACAACCGCGCGCTGAGCAGCGGCGAAATCACTGCGCTCTACTCGGGTCAGGATTACGGACCACCGATCATCAGTCAGCAACCGCAGAGCAAATGGGTGGCAGCCGGCACTACGGCGGTGTTGAACTCCGGCGCCTACGGCTTGGCCCCGCTGAGCTACCAGTGGCGGTTTAACGGAACTCCCGTCGGCGGGCAAACCAGCCCGACTCTGACACTCAATAACGTCACGACGAATCAGTCAGGAAATTACGAGCTGTTTGTTTCCAATTCGCTCGGCACGGCGATCAGTCAGGTGGCCGGCCTTTCCGTTATTCAAGCACCCGCCATTATCACCCAGCCGCAAAGCCAGGCCACTTTCGTCTCGGCCAATGTGGATTTGACCGTAGAAGCTACCGGGACACCCACGCCAACGTTGAGCTATCAATGGCGCAAGAGTGGGATTCCCATCGGTGGTGCGGTCGGAGCGACGCTCTCGTTGAACAACGTGCAAGTCGGTGATTCGGGCAACTACGATGTGATTGTTTCCAACTGGGCGGGCTCGGTCACCAGTGCCGTGGCGACGGTGAACGTGGCCGTCCCGATCACGTGGACCGGTCTGCTGTCCAGCGACTGGCATCACCCCATGAACTGGGAACCGCAGCAGGTGCCGACCAGTTCGGACACTGCCGTGATCAACAGTGGCACCGTGCAACTGACCACCAACTCGCAGTTCTTCGCGCTCATTTTCAATGGCGGTTCCCTCAGCGGGCCAATCGTCGTGCGCTCCAACAGTGTGTTGAACTGGAACAACGGCACCTTGCTCCCGAGCGGTTCAATCACGGTCGCCAGCAACGCCGCGGTCAATTTGCAGACGGCGAACGCAAAAACTCTCGATGGGCCGATGACCAACTCCGGATCGGTCTTCTGGAATGGCGGGACGTTGAACGTGCGCAACAACAATGCATCGAATCTCGGGCGCATCGTCAATCGCGGATTGTGGCGCATGCACGGTGATCTCAGCCTGGCTCAATGGTTCACCACCGGGTTCGAGATCTTTGTCAATGAAGGCGCGTTCCGTAAAAGCTCAGGCACCGGGATCGGCACTTTCAGCGCCGTGCTTCAAAACCAATCCGGTGTGGTGGAGGTCCAGAGCGGCACGTTGCGCTTCGGTCGGGGCGAACCATTGGACGGCATGTTCATCACGGCGCCCGGCACGGTGATCCAGTTTAACGAAGGCCTTTCGACCTACACGGCGCTGACGAAACTGACCGGCGCCGGCGAGTATCAATTGACCGGCGGCACGCTCCAGGGCTTGCTGGATTTCCTGCCGAATTTGAAATTACTCGGCGGCTCCGTTCAACTCAGCCCCACCTATCAAACGAACGGATTGATTGTGCGGTTGGATTTGGATGGCGCCGGTCTTCTGGGTTCGAACCGCGTGAGCGGCGTGCTCAACTTGAATAGCGGCTCGGTTTCCGGACCGTTGACGGTGTCGTCCAATGCGGTCCTGAACTGGAGCACGGGCATAATGAATCCGACATCTTCTCTGGTGGTCGAGAGTAATGGGGTGGTGAATCTGCTGACGGCCGGCAGCAAGTATCTGGACGGTCCAATGACCAATTCCGGGTCGGTGTTGTGGACTGGCGGGACGTTCTACGTCCGAAACAACAACTCGGGAATTCTGGGCCGCATTGTCAATCGGGGACTGTGGCAAATGCAAGGTGACTTCGACCTGAGCCAATGGTTTGCCAGTGCCTTCGAGGTCTTCGTCAACAACGGCACCTTCCGCAAGAGCAGCGGTGCGGGAGTCGGCACGTTCAGTGTGGCGCTCCAGAACCAATTGGGGCTGGTGGAGGTATTGAGCGGGACGTTGCGTTTTGATCGCGGTCAGCAATTGGATGGGACGTTCTTCGCAGCACCCGGCACAGTGATCCAGTTCAACTCGGGCACTTCCACCTACACGCCACTGACACAGTTTACCGGCACGGGGCAGTACCACCTGACAGGTGGCACGCTCCTGGGTCTACTCGATTACTTGCCGAACTTGAGGTTGTACGGTGGAACGGTTGGCTTGAGTCCGAACTATCAGACGAATGGCCACATCGTGCGGCTCGACCTGGACGGCTCCACGCTCACCGGCTCGAATGTAGTCACCGGCATTCTGAACTTGAATAGCGGTTCCCTCGCCGGATCCGTTATTATTGCGTCCAATGCCGTCCTGAACTGGAAAGATGGACTGGTGGGCGTCACCGGTTCTTTGACGGTGCAAAGTAACGGAGTGGCCAA
>DASUGI010000372.1:0-2169 GCA_036274115.1 Verrucomicrobiia bacterium | reverse complement strand
GCGCTCTGCCGGGACATCACGGAACGCAAGCGGACCGCGGATTCACTGGAGCTTTTTCGCACCCTGGTGGATCGGGTGAACGACGCCATTGAAGTCAATGATCCGGAGACCGGGCAGTTTCTCGATCTTAACGAAAAGGTTTGTGCGGATCTGGGTTATACCCGCGAGGAATTGCTGGCTCTCCGGGTGAGCGATGTTGACCCCGGCATGAGTCCCGAGGCCTTCCAGGCATGCAAAGAAAAACTGTGGAATACCGGCGCTTTGACGATGGAGAGCGTGCGCCGACGGAAGGACGGCACGACGTTTCCGGTGGAGGTGAACCTGAAATGGGTTTGGCTGAATCGTGATTACATGGTGGCGGTCGTGCGCGACATCAGCGAGCGCAAGAAGAGCGAAGCCGCCTTGCGCAAGAACGAGGAACTCTTCCGTTCCCTCATCGAGAACGGGTCGGATTTGATTACGGTCCTGAACGCACAAGGGGTGATCCGCTTTCAAAGCCCGTCGTCGGAACGGCTCATGGGCTACACGCCCGAGCAGCTGGTCGGGCAAAGCTGTTTTGCCTTCATCCATCCGGACGACATTCCGCGGGTTCAACGCGCGCTGGCACAGGGTCTCGCCAATCCGGGTTTGCAAGTTCCGGCGGAACTGCGCTTTCGTCACCAAAACGGCGAATGGCGCACGTTACAGTCCATCGGCACGAGCATTGCCGGCCTATCTGATGAAGGCTTTGTGGTCGTGAACTCGCGTGACATCAGCGACACCCGCAAACTCGAGGAACAATTCCGGCAGTCGCAAAAGATGGAAGCCATCGGGCAATTGGCTGGCGGTGTCGCTCACGATCTCAACAACATCCTCACGGTGGTTCAGATTCAACTCGACATGCTCAAGAGCGGCACGCCGTTGGAGGCCGCGCAGTTGGAGTCCATTCTGGACATCGAAAAAGCCAGTCGCCGCGCGGCGGACCTGACGCGACAACTCCTGATGTTCGGACGTCGGCAGGCGGCGCAGAAGGCCAACCTCGATCTCAACGCGATTGTTACCAACATCACCAAGATGATTCAGCGCATTCTTGGCGAGGATATCGGCATCCACATCAGTTATGCGCCGCGGCCGCTGCCGGTGCATGCGGACGCCGGCATGATGGAGCAGGTGTTGATGAATCTGGCGGTTAATGCCCGCGACGCCATGCCGGGCGGGGGCCGCCTCGTCATCGAAACGGCTCTCGTGGAGCTGGATGGATTCGCCGCCGCGCAGCGACCGCAAGCGCGTCCCGGTCGCTTTGCGTGTTTGTCGGTCAGTGACACGGGTCGGGGGATTCCACCGGAGATTTTGCCACGAATTTTTGAGCCGTTTTTCACCACGAAAGATGTGGGCAAAGGTACCGGGCTCGGTCTGGCCACGGTTTTCGGGATTGCGCAACAGCACGACGGCTGGATCAACGCTTACAGCGAGGTGGGCAATGGGAGCACGTTCCGGCTTTATTTGCCGTTGCAGATCGTGGCAACGAATGCGGAAACCGAAGTGCAGCCCGGTGACGTGCGCGGCGGCACGGAAACCATCCTGCTGGTAGAAGACGAACAATCGCTGCGCGTGCTGACGCGCGATGTGCTCACCCGCTTGGGATATCGGGTGCTCGAAGCCACGACCGGCGTGAGCGCGCTGGACGTCTGGAAGGAACATCGCCAGGAAATACGCCTGCTGCTGACGGACCTGGTGATGCCCGATGGCGTGAGCGGTCGGGAGTTGGCCAAACAGCTCGGTGAAGCGGATCCCAAATTGAAGGTGATCTACACCAGCGGCTACAGCCGTGACGTTGCGGGACAGAATTTCCCGTTGCAAGACGGAGTCAACTTTCTGAGCAAGCCCTTTCAAGCGGCGAAGCTCGCGCAGGCAATACGCAATTGCCTTGATGGTTGACCCGCGCCTGCGGTTACAGGAACATCCCGATGCGGCATCGTCCGTTTCGAAAGCTGCCATGTCGGACCCAGCCAAAAGAATTGCGCCTCGCGTTAGCCTGATCTACGCGCTCTTCGGACTTCTGTGGATTCTGGCGACGGACTTGTTTACCGGATGGTTGTCGGCCGATACGCGTGAAGTCATCGTCGTTGAAACAATTAAGGGGGCGCTGTTTGTCGGGATATCGGCTGCACTGCTGTATTGGTACGTCCG
>DASUGI010000371.1:0-2160 GCA_036274115.1 Verrucomicrobiia bacterium | reverse complement strand
GTCACGAAAAATCTGTTTGAAGGTGCCATTCTGGTCGTCGTCATCCTGCTGGTGCTGCTGGGAAATTGGCGCGCGGCGTTGATCGTGGCAGCGGCGATTCCGCTGTCCTTTCTATTTGCGATGACCGGCATGGTAGCGGGAAAAATTTCGGGCAATCTGATGAGTTTGGGGGCAATTGATTTTGGACTCATCATCGATGGCGCGGTGGTGATGGTGGAGAATATCGTGCGACGTCTGACCGAACGCCAACAACACCTAGCCCGGGTACTCACGGTGGAAGAACGCGCCCACACCGTACTCGCCGCGAGCAAGGAGATGGCAAATCCAACTTTCTTTGGCGTGCTTATCATCGGCATGGTTTATGTGCCGATTCTGATGCTGGCTGGTGTGGAAGGGAAGATGTTCAAGCCTATGGCCATCACGGTAATGCTCGCGTTGGGTGGGGCGCTGGCGCTCACGCTGACGCTCATGCCAGTGCTGTGTTCGTTTCTCCTGCGTGGTCGTGTTGTCGAACGTGACCATTTCTTCATGCGGTTCACCAAGATGTGTTATGCACCCACACTGAATTGGTCACTAAATCATCGTTGGGTTGTGGTGGGTGGGGCGGTGGTGGTACTGGCGACAGCCATCTTCCTATTCAAACGACTGGGGGCGGAATTCGTCCCGCAGCTGGATGAAGGTTCGCTCACGCTGCAAATTGTGCGGCCTTCGAGCATCTCCTTGGAAGCGGCGATTGAAGTGGAGCGCAAAGCTGAACGTGCTTTGCGGGAAAACTTTCCCGAGATCGACACCATTTTCTGCCGGCTTGGCACATCGGAAGTCGCCACGGATCCGATGGGAGTGAACCTGGGCGACACTTACATCATGCTCAAACCGTCTGCTCAATGGCACACGGACCACGGCCAGCACACCAAGGAGGAACTGGCCCGCGAGATGACCGAGGTATTGGAAACAGTCGTGCCGGGCAACGAATTCCTGATTTCACAGCCGATTGAAATGCGCTTCAACGAATTGATGGAAGGAGTGCGGGCAGACATCGCCGTGAAGATCTTCGGCCCCGATTACGACACGCTGGAGCGGATCGCTGCTGAAGTGAAGGAGGTGCTCGAAAAAATTCCGGGAGCGGAAGAAGTCGAATTCGAACCATCCGGACGATTGCCCGTTCTTGAAATCGAGCCGCGCCGGGACGTGTTGCGGAAACACAATCTTCGCGCGGCCGATTTGAATCGCGCCATCCAGGCCGCGCTGGCTGGTGAAACAGTCGGCTCAATGCTCGAAGGCAATCGGCGGTTCGATGTGGTCGTGCGGTTGCCAGAGGCGGCGCGATCGAATCACGAAATCATTCGGGAACTGCCAGTGCGCGTGGGTGAGCTCGGCATGCTCCCGCTGGCTGCCGTGGCTCGCTTTCACACCAACGCAACCGCCGAACCCATCATGCGGGAATTGGGCCAACGACGTGCGGCGATCCTCGTGAATCTTGCCGGGCGCGACGTGGAAAGTTTTGTGCGCGAGGCCGAAATGGGCGTGCAATCTGCAGTGGCATTGCCGGAAGGGTACAGCCTCGAATTCGGAGGCCAATTCAAACACTTGCGTGAAGCTCGCACCCGGCTGGCCGTCGTCGTGCCCGCGACCTTGGCGCTCATCTTTGGATTGGTTTTTCTGGCGCTTGGCAGCCTTCGGCAGACCCTCGTCATCTACACCGGCGTGCCCTTGGCGGCAGCAGGTGGTGTGTTTGCACTCGGGCTGCTGGGCATGCCTTTCAGCATCTCCGCTGCAGTTGGCTTTATTGCTTTAAGCGGAGTGGCAGTGCTGGATGGTCTGGTGATGATCTCCAGTTTCAATCAACTCCGCGAAAATGGGCTGACTTTGCGTGCGGCGTTGCAACAGGGCGCGGTGGTGCGATTGCGACCCGTCCTGATGACCGCCCTCGTGGCGAGTTTCGGTTTTGTTCCCATGGCGATTGCCGCTGGCGCCGGAGCGGAAGTACAACGGCCATTGGCGGTGGTGGTCATTGGCGGATTGCTGACATCAACATTTTTGACTCTGGTGTTGTTGCCGGTGCTTTACGAATGGGCCGAGCGGGGCAGGTGCTTGCCGGAGATTACCGCGAAGTGAGCAAGGGCGGGTGGCGACGATGAAAACCACTTTCTCTAGTGAAGC
>DASUGI010000370.1:0-4943 GCA_036274115.1 Verrucomicrobiia bacterium | reverse complement strand
GGGTGCTGGGCGCCCGGACCAAGCGCAGCAGTTCGCTTCGTTGCTCAGTGGATAGGTGTAGAGGCAGTTTGGGTCGAGCCATGCTGGAATTCTGGCACGCCCGCGCTTGTTAGTAAAGTCTTTTATGAGACACTACACTAGAATGGAACTACGCAGGCGCTTGCCATCGGGAGTCTCCAGATCGATTACGCCGTTCGTGTCACTCAGATTTGCGGAAATGACCACACGATGCTGACAACGGGTCGCGATAGCATAGCCTTCGGTGCTGAGATCAAAGGCAGGATCACTCTCCACCCATTCGCCAGTGGTTGCGTCTCGGTAGTTTAATCCACTGGCTATTTCGACGTACGCGGTGTTTGTATGAAGAATCACTTCACCGACCTGGTTGGTGAGCGGTTCAATCTTCATCCACGTGCGATGGTGCGCCCCAAGATTGCCGATGAAATACTCCTTTGAAGCTGGCCTGGCATCGCCGCGCACTGACAGTTGGGAAAACAGCATTACCACGAAGAACAGTGACGAAACGTTTTGAACGCTCATGGCATTTGGCCCTTTCAAGGATTTATGGTTGGCCTGTTTCCCGTATGAGCGATCAGGTCCAGATGAGCCTTATAGAAGGGTTCGCGGCGGACCTAAATGGGGTTGATACCTACTTCGGGGAACGACTGAGGAGATTAGCGAAGGGCTGGTTCCGCCCGCTGCTGAGCGGGCGGATTTCTCGCAGCGCGAGAACTGCTACCAACGAGGGACGTGCGGCTGGGTATCAGCCCCCGACTGCAGCACGAGCTTCCGCCGCCAGCGCCGTGCTCAGATAACGCTCTCCAGTCGAGCAAGCAACCGTGACGATCATTTTCCCTTTGTTCTCCGGACGCTTGGCGACTTCAATCGCAGCCACCACGTTTGCGCCAGTTGAAATGCCCACGAGCAATCCTTCTTCTTTGGCCAACCGACGCGCCATGGCGAACGCATCATCGTTGCTCACCTGAACGCATTCGACGATTTGGGGATTACCTTTTTCGTCCTTCAAATGGAGATTCTTGGGAACGAACCCAGCGCCGGTGCCTTGAATCTTGTGCGGACCAGGCTTCACCGGTTGACCGGCGAGCGTTTGAGAAATGACGGGGGAATCTTTCGGTTCAACCGCGATGGCCTGGAAGGAAGCCTTCTTCGGTTTGATGACTTCGTAGCAGCCAGTGATCGTGCCGCCGGTGCCCACGGCCGAAACAAGAATGTCAATTTTGCCATCGGTATCATCCCAGAGTTCAACCGCCGTCGTCTTCTTGTGAATCTCGGGGTTGGAGGGATTGTCGAACTGTTGCGGGATCCAGGCGTTCGGGGTTTCCTTGGCAAGTTGTTCCGCCCGGGCGATGGCGCCTTTCATGCCTTCGGCGCCGGGAGTCAAAACGAGTTTCGCGCCAAGCATCGCGAGCAGTGTGCGCCGTTCCAAGGACATCGTCTCCGGCATCGTGAGGATGAGTTGATAACCTTTGGCTGCCGCGACGAACGCCAGGGCAATACCGGTGTTGCCGCTGGTGGGTTCAATGATGACGGTGTCCTTCTTGAGCACGCCACGCTTCTCGGCATCTTCAATCATCGACATGCCGATACGGTCTTTGACGCTGCCGAGCGGGTTGAAGAATTCGCACTTGAGCAGGATGGTGGCATCCACGCCGGCGGTGACTTTGTTCAGTTTAACGAGTGGAGTACGACCTACGGTTTCGACGATGTTGTTGTAGATACGGCCCATAAAGTTCAGAAATAGTTAGAGTTAACTGCGAAGGGAATTTTTGGCCCCAAATCAAAATGAGGGCAAGTCTTTTTCTGGGAAGTAACTTGTTCCCTCTTAATCTTAATCTTACTCGTAATCTTAATCTCGGACCCGGATTCAAGTTGAAGATTAAGAATAAGATTATGATTAAGATTAAGAACCGGAGGCGCAGGAAGGGGGGGCGGGAGTAAGAGTAAGAGTGAGAGTAGGAGGCAAGGGCTCAGCGCTAAGCGCCGTTTGCCGGGGGCTCATGGCCCAAAGGTGAACTTGTATGTCCCCGTTGTGGATTGCAGCAGCACGAGACTTCTGCTCCACTCAGAGACACAGTTAATGGCGAAGCGCTGAGGGCCCGGAAGAAGGCAACCACCTATGAAAACCATTCAAGTCGGTTCGATGATAGCTTTCCTCGCCCGGCCTTTCCGGGTTTTGAGCGATGCCCGGACGCTGGCCTGCTGCCTGGTTGGTTTGGCTGCGAACACTTTTGCCGCGTCCATCACGTTCACCCATACGGGTGTGGGCTCGGGTTCGATTGGGGACGTTTCGTTTTCGGAAAAGGCGTTCACGTTCACCGCAATTGGCGATACTTCCAGTCGTGTCACGTTTGAGCCGAACGCATTCGGGTATTCCATCGACCACACCTCCGCTTCCATCAACATCTCGGGAGTTGGCAGTTTCACCCTGGCAAGTCCCACCCGCACCTTTGTTAACAATGAGTACTCGGTTGTTGGTTTGTCACGCGCTGGCGGAAGTCAACTCGATCTGTTCAACGGGCCAATTCACTTCTCCCTGGCTTCGTGGGATATGTTGTCATCCATCGGACCACTCAACGGGTCGGGTTTTCTGCTGCAATGGGACAACTCGATCATTACTGAAGGGGGGATCCTGAACTTCCAATCCAACCCAACCGCAGTGACGTTTCAGGCTGAGGTTGTGCCGGAGCCCGGATGCGCCGCGCTCCTGCTTATTGCAGCCGCGGCTGCGTTTCGATTTCGGCGCGAAGTCATGGCTTCGCCTTTTGAAGAGACTTGGCGCGATCAAAGTTCGTGAAGACGCCTGCCTATGGTGACGACATCAGCTCGCGGTGCGGCTGGTGATCATAATTCCAAGCTTGAGCACTTCGTCCTGGCGATTATCAAAAACCTGCTTGGTTCTACTCTCACTCTCACTCTTAGATGGGGCGGGAGTGGGAGTAGGAGTGTGAGTAAGAGTAAGGCTGCTTCGCGCAGAAACAAAATGTCCCCGCCCAATCTTGCGATTGAACGAGGACAAATTTGGGGAATGGGAGTTCGCCACACTCTCTTTCCCGTGCCGACATTGGGCGCTCACCTCGCGGTGGCTGCCGGCTTCCCGACGCCATTCTCCGTGACAACCGGAGTCTTCGGCCTCGTGGCAGGGCCGTCCAACATCTCACGATGTTGAATTTCGAGTGAGGCTTTTCAGCTCGCTTGGGCTGGTGGTTGCGCCACCGACTCGCGAACCAGGTCAAGACACATCTGCGATTTCTTTTTCGCGTCTTGACCGCTTTGACACTGGTCGGCCACTGCTTTTGACAGTGCGTTGGCCAGCGCCACGGGTCTCGCCTCTTGCCTCTCAGGTTGCTTTTCGTTCACAGGCCAGCGGTGTCGTTTTTAACATCGCCGGCGCTCGGAAGATTTTCACGCGATCTGTCGTGTCTGCGTGTTCTTCCCGGTGCGTGCGCTCCGTTTGTCCGGCTTTCACCGGTTTTCTTTGGGCGGTTTCAAACGGTTTGATTGAATCCGCCAGAGTCACAGGCCCCGTGCTGATGCACAGTAGCAACCGTTTACCCTCTGGGTAACTGCGATTCACTCAGGCTCGAAACTTTCCTGAGCTACTTGACTCGATTCGGAACGGTTTCTCATCGTTCCTCTTCGCCAAGTTCCTTTTTCGCGTTAACTACAATGCGCGAACATTGCAGAGGAACTGGTGAATCCTGCCTCCATCCCCCGAAACTTGCGCTCCGGCTTGAGAGGAGCCGAGCCAACCAGCCTGGCCCGACCTTTCCCCAGTCACCTGGGATTATCCCTGAATCGTCCAACAACTCTCTCTCGAATTTTGCCGTCCGACTCAGTTCTTTCAATGAACTGGTGACATCCTAGCAAAGAATTTTTTTCTGACTACGAAACCTTGTGAACAGAGTTGTTCGCAAAATGCGCCGGTGAACAACACGCGAACAACTCACGCCCCGCAATAAAATCAAGGTTGCTCTAAGGGCGATGGGAACTTTATTCACAGGTGAATGAGTGGAGGAATCGGCGTTGTGAAAAAGTTCCGAGTTCCCGGCGCACGAACGAAGCGGCGGTAAACGCGCCGCAGTCCAGACGCTTCGCGCACTTCGGAAACCTCAAATTCTCGGCAAGGTTTGGAGTTCCGCGTTTACGCGGCTCCGGACCGCCTGAAGGCGGAACTCCGAACAAATTGCACACAGCCGACTCGGCTGAGTAATTGACAACCCCGCATTGCTCCGTCACTCTGCTCGCATGTCAAAACCGGCTTTGGGACGCGGTCTTGGCGCGCTGTTGGGGGGCAATCCTGTCATCTCCACTCCCGCGCCTGTCGCTCCGTCTCCCGCACCACCCACGCACGTCATTCCGCCACCCGCGACCGCTCAGGCCATCGCGCCGGCCGGTCGAGATCAAGTGCGTCGTGTGGCCGTGACGCAGATTCGCCCGTGCGCACTTCAACCGCGCAAAGATTTTTCCGCTGAATCACTGCGGGAGTTGGCTGATTCCATCCAGGAGCAAGGCATCGTCCAACCGCTTATTGTCCGTCAGCAGGGAAACAACTTCGAACTCATTGCCGGCGAACGCCGCTGGCGCGCGGCGCAGATTGCCGGTCTGAAGGAAGTGCCCGTCATCGTGCGCGAAGCCGATGATCGTGCGGTGTTGGAGATGGCGCTCATTGAGAATCTGCAGCGCGAGAATCTTAATCCGATCGAAGAAGCGCTCGGCTACGCGCAGCTTGTCAGTCAGTTCTCGCTTACGCAGGAACTCGTCGCGACTAAAGTCGGCAAGAGTCGTGCGGTGGTGGCGAACGCGATGCGTTTGCTCAAGCTCCCAACGGAGTTGCAGGGCTTCATTCGCGAAGGGCGACTATCGGTCGGGCACGCGAAGGTGATTCTCGGTCTCACTGATGAAAAGCACCAGCGCGCGGCTGC
>DASUGI010000369.1:0-28787 GCA_036274115.1 Verrucomicrobiia bacterium | reverse complement strand
TACCTCGACGGCGAATTGATTCACGACGCTACTGCGCCCGACCCGGAGAAGCTCTTTGTGGTGGCGGGTGCGGAGACCAGGACCGGCGAATTAGTGGTAAAGGCAATCAATTCCGGCGCAGAGGCCATTCCGGCGAAGATAAATCTTGCCGGATCAAACCGCACGCTGGCCCGCGGCAAAGCCATCGTCCTCAAGTCTGCCAATCTTTCTGACAACAACAGCTTGAGCGAACCAACCAGGGTTTCGCCAACTGAAAGCTCCATCGCCGCATCAGGCTCAACCCTCGATCACGCATTTCCCCCCTATTCGCTCACCGTTCTGCGATTGCAAACCCGTTGAACCCTTGAGTTAATTGAATCCGATGCAAGCCCCCAAAAGCCATAACCTGTCGAGGTTCAATTGGGTTACCCCGCGGTTGGCACTCGCCTTTCTGGTTTTGCTTTGGCTAACGCAATTCGTTTGCGCGCAAGCTCAGCCCGAAAATAGTTCGCCCCCAAAAATAACTCCGATCCCGAATGCCCTCCGGGAGTCGCTCAACCTTGATCCATTTTATCAGAAGTATCTCGATGCCGGCGGACTTCCGGTGCTGGGTTCAACGAACGTTTCCGATTACGCGATGCTCGAAGCGCGTTGGATCTTGCTGCACATGCTGGCGCATCGCCCGGAGATTCTTCCGGTGATGGCCACGAACCGCGGCCGCCTCGTGGTAATGGCCCACAACGAATACACCACGGACGTCCCCGAGCAGGCCAAACGCGAGCCGAAAGTGTTTTGGGATCGACGCGCGCGCGGACTCGGCGGACGCATCGCCAGTTGCGGCGAGGAGAATCTGTTGAACTTCCCCGGCGACCCCTACTCGACAGAGAACATTCTGGTCCACGAATTCGCGCACGCAGTGCTGAACGTCGGGATGCGCGCGCTGGATCCGGAATTCAAAGATCGCGTGCGCGCCGCCTATCGCAAAGCCATGGACGCCGGTCTGTGGAAGAAGACTTACGCCGCCACCGATGTAGAGGAGTATTGGGCGGAAGGCTCGCAAAGCTGGTTTGACAACAATCGTGAAAGTGATGCGCAGCACAACCACGTCAACACGCGCACCGAACTGAAGGAATACGATCCTGAACTCGCCGGCCTGTGCGCTGAAGTTTATGGCGAGATTCCCTGGCGTTACGTGAAGCCCATGAACCGCTCCCCTGCCGAGCGCGAACACCTGGCGGGATTTGATCCGTCCCAATCCCCGCGCTTCCGTTGGCGGCAAACCGCCGTCACCGACCGGCCACGCGTGCAGTTCCAGACGCCCCTCGGTGAGATTGAAGTGGAGCTTTACGCAAAAGAAGCGCCGATCACCGTCACCAATTTTCTTCGCTACGTGCTGGAGGGTTTCTACCGCGACGGAGAGTTCTTTCGCACCGTGACGATGGAGAATCAGCCGACCAACAACGTGAAGATTCAGGTCATCCAGGCCCAGGGCGTCCGCTCACGACAAGGCGAATTGTTCCCGCCCATTCCGCTGGAACGCACCCGCGACACCGGCATCAAGCATCTGGATGGGACGTTGAGCATGGCCCGCAGTGGACCTGACACCGCGCAGGACAGTTTTTCCATTTGCATCGGAGACCAACCCGAATTGGACTTTGGCGGAAAGCGCAATCCAGATGGTCAGGGCTTCGCAGCGTTTGGACGGGTGATCAAAGGCATGGACGTCGTGCGAAAAATCCACGAGTCGCCCGCAAACGGGCAGCAACTGACTCCGCCGATTCGGATTCAGGGCGCGTTCCGCACTTACTAATCCTTCGAGGCAGTGCGCACTCCGCTGGCTTGCCCGAAACGCCAATCCTGCCGGTCCTCGTAGGCCATTGTTTCGTGAACCAGGGCGAACAATTCAGGATCGGACTCCTTCAGTTTCTCACGCGTGGCAATCTTTGAGCCTCCGCCAGCATCGAAGTAGGCTTGAACGCCTGCTGCCCAGTAATCGACGCGCTTTGCGGGATCGGCAGGCCAAAGTCCCTTCTCCGCCGCGCTTTGGTAAATCTGCTTCAGCTTTTCATCGAACTGGATATCCATTCGCTTCACGCGCAGTTCGTACTGTTGCACGTCGCGCCCGCGCTTTTCCCAGTTGGGGTCCACGGGACGCGTCGCGGTTGCCACGTACAAGGCCTTCGCAAATTCCCCAATGACCGGGCTCGCCACTTGTTTCGAGTTGGCCATCGAAGCCGCAATATCTTCCTCCGCAATCACCACGATTTTGCAATCCGTGTTGTAGCTCAAGCGGCGCGCTTGTGGATCAATCTTCATCTTGTCCGCCACCGCGCGGCATTCCGGCAAGTCCGTCACTTTCTCGCCTTTACCGAGCACCACCAGCTTTGCGCCGTCGTTGATCAGGGCCTTCAAGATGTCGTGGCGATACGCAAACATCTTGCGAATCGTATCATTGGCCTGGAGCATCGACTCATCGCTCGCCCCCTTGCCCACAACCACGAACTCGCGCGCCCAGGTAAACTTGGTGTAGTAGGGGTCGATCTTGAACCTGGCCGGCGGAGGAATCACGCTCGGCTGCTTTTGCAGCGGACGATACTTCCAGTCATTCTCCGGCGTGAAATTAAAGATGCTATGGACCAATTCATAGCCGACGGGATCATATTCCTTGAGTTCCTCGCGCGTGCCGATGTGCGCATGATTCCAGTTGTTCACGCGATTGCAATCAAAGTAGGACTGCGCGATCTCCGCCCAATACTCACCGGGGTTGCCTCCCGCATAAACATTCTTCCACAAGCCTTTGCTTTTGGCGTTCTGGAACGCGTCGTTCCTTCGTTTGTTCCACGTCGGATCAATCGAACGCAACGCGCCGTCGATCGTGTGACAAAACTCATGCACGCCGATGCTCTCGTCATCGTAGCGGTCGATCAGCAGGTTCAACAGATTCTCTTCGCCAAAGCTCGTTGGTTTGCCGCCCGTGCCGCGCACTCGTTCGTTCTGATACGCCGGATTCGGATGCCGGCTGTATTCCGGCATATCCGTGTAAACCTGATCCTTACCGATAATGATGAGATACATGCCGTTGCTCACCATGGCCGACAGCACATCCGGGCGACCCGCCAACATGTGCGTCACGATTTCATACGTCCGTTGCAACGCCAGGTCCGCCACGTCCGCGTGCGCGACCACCGGCATGCCCTTCACATCAATGTATTTGCCGTAGAACTTCCGCGCCGCTTCACGATCCCGTGGGGCGACGATTTGGAAAAATGATTCCGGCGGTGCGGTAACCGGGGGACGATTCTCACTCCGCGCTGGCACGGCCAACAACAATGCCAGCGCCACCAGTTTCACAGGACAAAACATTCGTTTCACAGTTCTCATGCGCAGTCGGCGATTTGATTTCAGGATAACTTTGGCAGCTTCAACGCTGGTGCGAATGCCGGGAATGCACCAGTGCATACGACAAATCCACGCCCCCACCGATGAAGGTCATTTCGCAACGATCGTAAAACGCTTTGAACTGACTCCGGCGTCCATTGGCAGCTTGAGCACCGATTCCTTACCCGTTTGGGCCGAAAACTCCTCAACCGTTTCCTGGTCGCTCTTCAAAACAAAATCACCCGCTCTGAGGCCTCGAATTCGCAGCTCCGCCAAATGCTTCTGCGGATTGTCACTCTCCAAAGTAAAACTCAGCGCTGACGAGTCGCCTTGCAATTTGATCGGCTGCTGCGACGCAAATCGAGCTGCGTCGAGCTGGACAAAAACCTTCTCTTTGCCGAGCAGCGCGACGAAACGTTTGCGCAACCCATCCCGGGGAATCACTTCAATGCCATCGCCCGCTGTCTTCCAGTCACCACCAAAACAGAACCGACCGAAGATCGGATCATCGGCAAGAATTGTCGCCGCGGTTCGCAGCGCGCCGCAGTAGCCGAGATCGATTTCGCAAGCGAAGTTCCACGAGCCGCGATGATGTGGTTGCCCCAGCCAGGTGCGTCCAAACGGTGCGGGCTCGAATCCGCCGCCGGCTCCGCCATCATTGGCCTTTCCCGGAAACCAATAACCATAATTGGATTCAGGCGTTCCACTGTTCATCAACGCCCACGCGCTGAGATAGGAAGCGTAGCCGAGTCGCAACAAAGGCGGCGGGTTCGTCGCGAAGTCCAACGCATAATCCAGCACGGCCCAACCACCCATCTGCGCCATGTAGGTGAGCGTATACGAATTCCCGCCGCTTCCGCGAAAATCGCTACCGAGATAGTAATACGCCGGTTCAATGACGCCGCGGCAGAAAAGATTCGCTGTCATCTGCTTCTCCATGAATCGTCCGGCACTTGCCAATGAAGCACCGAAGTTGGTCTCACCAGGTTTGTCCGCGTGCTGCATCGCGTACTTCGCCAGCGCATGAGTGGATTCGAATCCCGTGGTATCGAACGCATATTCCGACCGAAACAAATCCTGCTCGCGATTCACGAAGTTCTTCACCTTGCGTTCCCACAACCCCCGCAACGTGTTTGCTTCGTCCGTCATGCCAGTGGCGTCGAGTTCAGCGATCAAATCCACAATCACCAGCTCATTGTAAAAGCCCGTGCCGTAGGCAGACCAACGCTCGATCTCGAACGGCACCGTGAACATCGCGCGGGCCGTGCCGTAGGCCCGTTGCAGATATTCTCTTACCGTCAGCGCCGTCTTGATTTGTGACTGATCCTTCGCGACGCGATACATGGCGAAATACATCTGGATGACGTGCGGGTAATCATAAACGCGCCACAAATGCCTCTTACCGTTGCGCCCGGTATCAGCGCTCTCGCGATTCGTCTTCCAATCGGGAATTCCATAGATCGCATACGGATACGGTTCGGCTGTGGTTTGCTGCAAACCACCCCAGACGAAGTTGGTGATGTAGTAGTCCAGCGCATCCACTTCAGCCTGCACCGGAAATTCAGCGTTCTTGGCCGCCAGGAAAGCCGGCTTGCCCAGCCCGGGATCGTCGCACGTCACGGCATAGTAACGATTGCGCGGGATGGGCGCGTAGTCGTCCGGACTGATGAGCTTCTGCGTCTCCATGTTCCAATCGGTGATGAGGCCTTCGTACCACTTGGCCGGGTCGCGATGCTGCGACCGTGCAAGGAATGCGCCGCGCTTTTTGACCAACGTTTCCAACGGCTCAGTGCTGAAGAACTCCAGATACATGTGGCGGTCGTCGCCATATCGAACCGTCAACCGGTTCTCGCCGAGCCGGGAAAAGCGAATGCGATGAAGCTGGTAATCGCCCTTTCTTCCAATTGACTCGATCCTGGTGTCCGCCGGAAACTCGGCTTCAATCGATTTAATCCGGGGCTTGGCGCGTAAGGCAAACTCGGCAAACAAATCATTCGGCACGGTCATGCCGGGCACGACTTGAACATCAATCCCACCTTCCTCTACGAGGATGTGCCTGACTTCATCAAGGTCATTGGCCCAACGGAATCTCAGTTCATAAGTCCGCGTGTCATCGGGTTTGCCTTTCGGCGCCAGCGTGAGACTCGTATGAGGTTGTCGCCACTTGGTCCCGCGAGCTTTCGCTTCCGCGCCCGCCGCGGCCGAGTGGATGAACACGCGGTATCCGCCTTCACGCGAGGCTTCCCAATATTCCAGCGACGTATTTCCGGACGGCACGAGCACCAGATGCGGCCCGACATTGTCGGATCGCATCCAGAATAGAAAAGAACCGTGTCCGGAAACGTAACCATGCTTGAGCAATACCGAACGATTCGGCCCGGACCGGGCAATAGGCAGCGGCAACGCCAGATCGCCAATTTCGATTTCGTGCCCGGTCAGGTTCTGAAGCTGAACCGTCCAAACGATTGTGTGGTCCTGGACGGCGAACCTCGATTGGACGCTAAGTTTGCCTACGTCTCCGTCGGTGACTGAAAGCCAATTCGTATCGCCAGCGCGCCATCGCACCATCACGTTGCCAAGGCTGCGGTTCGTTTGAATGCACTCAGCTGCGTTTTCGCGCCGGGCCTTCAAACTGGCGAGGGCATTGCCCTCAAACCTGACATCGAATTCGGACTCCGCGCGAGCGATGCCAATCAGATGGCAAAAGACCATTGCCGTAACCAGCGACCACAACCAATAGCTGCCACGCGCGGCGAGATCAGAACATTCGGATGTGTGACGTTTCCGTAGCATCAGTCGTGAATGTTCGCCGAGTCTAGCCGGCTAACTGGAGATTTCCAGCCGCCGGCCGTGAATTAGTTGAAATCCGATAGCAAGCTGTGCATTTAGAGCATGTGCCACCAACGGCTTCGCGCTTTGAATAATCCGCACCTCACATTCGAATGAATCCAAGTTCATCAAAAACTCGTTTGCCGCACGCTGCAATCCCGGCGTTGACTTCGTTGCTCGTTGTTCTGTTCGCCCAGCAGCC
The DNA here is from genome assembly GCA_036274115.1 of Verrucomicrobiia bacterium. Classification (GTDB taxonomy): domain Bacteria; phylum Verrucomicrobiota; class Verrucomicrobiia; order Limisphaerales; family JADLHS01; genus JADLHS01. The sequence goes on along the minus strand of DASUGI010000369.1, from coordinate 22,399 downwards.
CTCGAGGGCGCAGAACGAAGGCGGCGATCAATTTCTGGACGGCATTGGCGAAACAGCGCTCAACGCCCGCTACCTGCTGAATGGAAACACGAGCGACCGCACGCGCAACAATCATCAGGCTACCCTCCAGGGTTCAGGCGCAACTTACGTTGATGACGACAAGTTCGGCGAGGTGCTGTCTTTGCCCGGCAGTGGCGATGCCTTCCTCCAGATTCCCGGCGCGGCGCTGGAAGGCGCGGACGCCGTTACCCTCTGCGGCTGGCTGTTTCTTCGTTCCGCCGAACCATGGCAACGCTTCTTCGACCTCGGACTGAACACGACCACCAACTTTTTCTGCACGCCGATTGGCGATGCCGAGGAGGAAGGCTTTCGCGCGCGCATCACGGCCAGCGGCTGGGGTGAGGAGCAAGGACCAACCGCCCCGCGCGTCGCCACGAATCGCTGGGTGCATCTGGCGGTGGCATTCGACGCGCCGCGCAAAGTTCTGAGCATTTACCGCGACGGCACGCGCGTCGGGCAGGCGACCAATGTGGACATCAAACTCGAACAAGTGCTCGATGAAGACGACGCCCGCCGAACTCACTTCTACATCGGCAAATCGCATTACGACACGGACGCGTATCTCAACGCCAAACTGCACGATATCCGCCTCTACAACGTCGCGCTCACGGACCAACAGGTTGCCACAATTCACAAGAATGCTTTGTCTGGAGAGAAAAATAGCGCCGCGGCTGCGTCGGCAGGCGGCGAGTCCACCACGGCGTCCGCGTCACCTTACGCTCCTTTTGAACTCCTCAGTGTCCAGGAGATTGCGGTGGAAACGCCCGTGGGAACTCTGCCTCGACTGCCCCGCACGGTCACCGGAGTCTATCGGGACGCCGCCAAAGGACCGCCCGTCCGCGTCATCTGGCCTTCACCCACCAACAATCAACAGGTCCTGCAACCAGGAACGTATTCCGTCACCGGTCGCGTTCCCGGAACGAAACTCGAGGCCAAAGCCAAAGTCACCGTGAAACCGGAGGCAACCGCCGCGCGCGGACCGGTTCGAACCATCGAAGCCTTCCCGCTGGATCGAGTGACTTTGAACCCCGACGAACAGCAGCGTCCAACTCCATTCATCAAACACCGCGACAAGTTCATTCAAGGCCTGGCCAAAACTGATCCCGACAGCTTCCTCTACACGTTCCGTGACGCATTTGGACAGCCGCAGCCGGAGAACGTCAGGCCGCTGCGCGGTTGGGACTCTCAAACCACAAGGTTGCGCGGCCACGGGAGTGGCCATTACCTCACCGCCATTGCGCAAGCCTACGCCAGTTCGGACTACGATCCCACGTTGCACAGCAATCTCCTGCACAAGATGAATTACCTCATCGATACGCTTTACGACTTGTCGCAGAAATCCGGGATGCCAACCCAGGCAGGCGGTCCGTTTAACGCAGATCCACTGGCAGTGCCGCCGGGTCCGGGGAGAACCAACTACGATTCCAATTTGAGCAAGGAAGGCATTCGCACGGATTACTGGAACTGGGGCAAAGGGTTCATCAGCGCGTATCCGCCGGACCAATTCATTATGTTGGAACAAGGCGCCACCTACGGGACGCGCAACAATCAGATTTGGGCGCCGTATTACACGCTGCACAAAATCCTCGCCGGATTGCTCGATTGCTACGAAGTCGGTGGCAACAAAAAGGCACTCGAAATCGCTCAGGGCATGGGACTCTGGGTGCAAACGCGCTTGCAGGCATTGCCAACCGCCACGCGCATCAGCATGTGGAATCGTTACATCGCGGGTGAATACGGCGGCATGAACGAAGTGATGGCCCGCCTCTCGCGCGTCACGGGGGACAAGCGCTTTCTCGAATGCGCTAAACTCTTCGACAACATCAATTTCTTCTACGGCGATTCCAACCGCACCCACGGACTGGCGCGGAATGTGGACACCTTGCGCGGCAAGCATGCGAACCAGCACATCCCACAAATCACCGGCGCGCTTGAAACGTACCGGAACACCGGCGAACTCCCCTACTACCAGATCGCCGACAACTTCTGGCACATCTGCACCGGCGGTTACCAATACAGCATCGGCGGCGTCGCGGGGGCACGGACTCCGAACAATGCCGAATGTTTCACGGCCCAACCCGACTCGCTGTTTGAAAACGGTTTCGCCCGCGGCGGCCAGAACGAGACCTGCGCCACCTACAACATGCTGAAGTTGAGCCGGCAACTGTTCATGTTCGACCAACAGGCCCAATACATGGATTACTACGAGCAGGCGCTCTATAACGACATCCTTGCTTCCGTCGCGTCCAACAGTCCCGCCAACACCTATCACATTCCGCTGAACCCGGCGGCGCGAAAGCAATTCGGCAATGGCAACATGGACGGCTTTACCTGCTGCAACGGCACCGCGCTCGAAAGTGGTACCAAGCTCCAGGATTCCATCTATTTCCGTAGTTCGAACAATGACGCGCTTTACGTCAACCTGTTCGTGCCCTCCACGCTCAAATGGACCGAGCGCAAGGTCACGGTGACGCAACGCACCAGTTTCCCCTACGAAGACACGACCCGCCTTACCATCAATGGCAATGGCAAGTTTGATCTCAAGATTCGTGTTCCGCGCTGGGCCACGCGCGGATTCCAGGTGAAGCTCAACGGTCAGCCCAAAACCGTGAACGCCGCTCCCGGCAGCTATTTAACGCTGACGCAGGATTGGAAAGACAAAGACACGATCGAACTGCAAATGCCTTTCCCGTTCCATCTGGACCGCGTGATGGATCAACCCAACATTGCGTCGCTCTTCTACGGTCCGGTCCTGCTCGCGGCGCAGGAGAGTGAACAGCGTTCCGATTGGCGGCCAGTCACCCTGGACGCGACGGATTTGAGTAAATCCATCACCGGCAATCCCCGTGCGCTTCAGTTCCACGTGGGCGAACTCACGTTTCAACCATTCTACGAATCCTATGGCCGCTACTCAGTTTATCTGGATGTGAAGCTGAAGTAGGAGGCCGGGAACTTTGGCCACAAAAGGGCACAAAAGGCTCAAAAACTGCCGGAACTTTGGCCACAAAAAAGCACAAAAGGCTCAAAAACTTCTTTGTTACACGGACGGCTGCTCACTCAGGCGGAGCGCCGGTCTCCTGACCGGCACGTTGCTGACTGTTCGCGGTTCACGCCGGACCGGAGACGGGCGCTCCATCGAGTTGCTTTATTTTTTTGTGCCTCTTGTGCCTTTTCGTGGCCCTCCATCACCCGCTCTTTTCCTGCTTCTTCTTGCAATAGAGAGAGGGTCGCCAACCGATCCACTTGGTGAAGGCATTCGAGAAGACAAACGGATGGAGTGGGCCACAAAGAGGGCAAAGAGGCGCAAGAATCAATCACGAATTACGAATCACCAGTTACTCCGCCTTTTCCTCTTGTGCCCTCTTGTGCCTTTTCGTGGCCCTCCATCAACCGCTCTTTTCCTGCTTCTTCTTGCGATAGAGCGACGGTCGCCAGCCAATCCACTTGGTGAAGGCGTTGGAAAAGACAAACGGATTTTGATACCCGACCTCGTGCGCGATGGCTTCGATGGTGTGCTCCGTCGTGGCGAGAAGTTCCGAGGCGCGTCGCATGCGGAGGTAGGTCACTTGCAACATCGGACTGCGTCCCAACTGGCGCCGACACAGTCGCCGCAAATGCTCGTTGCTATAGCCGGCTTCACGCGCCAGCCGCGCCAGCGTCCAGTCTTCGCCCAGATGCGCCGCCACTCGTTCCCACAACGCGCGCAGAGCATCCGGCTGATCGGACGGCTGCGCGAACCGCATCACGTAGGCATGAATCAAATCGGCCCACTCCTGCATGAGCGTCGGCTGACCCGGGCCGTTGCACTCGTACATCAAACCGAGAATGGCTGACTTAAGCGGCAGTGGCTCGAAACGCGCCATGACCGGCGAAGTCACATCGGCCACGGGCCGTTGCTCTGCCGGACGTTGATAGCACACCCAGGCGAACTCCCATTTCGAACCGGGCACGGCCTCAAATGCATTCAGTGTATGCGCGGGCAACAGACACGCGTAACCCTCCTTGCACATCCGCCAGCGCCCATCAATGAGCACCTTGCCGCGCCCACCGATGCAGGCGAGAAAGTAAGTGGTGGTTTGTTTGGTGCGCACGATGCGGAACGGCGCGTGCGTCTCCTGAAACCCGACATGAATGATCTGATACTGATTCAGCGCCTTGCAAACCGGGAACTCAGCGAGCCAGGGACGCATCTCGACATTATGAGCGATGACACCCCGTAGTTTCGTACGAGGACTGTGAACTGTGATGTCGGTCAGCTCGTGGTGTTCATCCTGCATAGTTCAGCAACGACCCTTGAGTTTAGCGTTCGAACAAATTTTTCGGCAACTGAATGTTTTTGCTTGAACCAGGCCTGCAACAAGTCACAGTCAAAGCCGAAATACCCGATCAGTACATGCAAACGATACTTAGATTATCCCTGGTTTTCGCGGCCGCTGGTCTATTGATTGGTTGCGGCCAGTCCGGAAGCGTAAGTGAAACGAAAATGCCCGACCCCGCAACGCAACCCGAGGCGAACGCCGCCGTTTTTCAGCGAACGTGTGACGGAGTTAATGCTCTTATTGAACGAAAAGATTACAAAACCGCCAGCGAAGCCATTGAGTCGTTCAAGAAGTTCAAGCTCACACCCGAACAAGAGAAAATCGTTGAACAGATGCGCGCGAGGATTCCTAAATCCAATTAAGCATCAGGCGCAGCTTTGAGCTGCGGCCAGCGTTACCACTCTTACCACCAGAATACGGGGCTGCCGGCGTCGGTCCGAGGCGACATCTTATCGAACTTTCGCCATTCGATGTGCCCATCAAGCATACCCAGGTTTCCGCCATCCGGCAGCCGCCCTCTCATGTGGGGAGTCATATGCGCCGGAATCCTTCCGTCACCGACAATATTGCTGAAATTGTAAGTAGCCATCACGGTGCGATTGGTGCTGTTCTGATTGAAATCTGAAATCGTCGCACAAGCGAACAACACGCGTTCCGTTAAAGTCGGCTTAACAAATACGAAGGGTGCAATTTCCACGGGAATTGTCGACGTCAGGCGATAGTTCCAATTATTTGTTTTGACGTTGCGGGTTCGGGGAAACGTCATCGCGTAGCCGAGAACACGATAGCCGCCAAATTGATCCCACATGATGAAGTTGTGAGCATCGGTAAATCGCTTCGCGGTCCCTGGGTCGTACCATACCTTAAACTTTGTTCCATTTGACTCCATGTAGTCCCCAACTTCCCTTCGCATATCCCACGACCAGTTTCCGATATTTTGATTGTCCGGCAGAAAATCACGATTGTCACCGGCGTACATGTGCAGCGCCAGGGTGACCTGTTTCAAGTTATTCATGCACGCCGTGCGAGTAGCCTTTTCCTTCGCCTTGGCCAGAGCAGGCAATAGCATGGCCGCCAGAATGGCGATAATGGCAATGACTACGAGCAATTCGATCAGGGTAAAAGCGTGCCGGCGCTGGCCGCCTGGTTGACTGGAATCTGATGCGTTGAGTTTGTTCATAACGTTTTTACAACCGTCTACCAGCACGCAAAGGTAATAGCCACCACGCGCGGCCCTTCTGGTAACCCGGCCAAAATATACGCGCCGCGGCCCCAAGCCTATAACCGAAATCCACGAGCCCATGCGGAAAATCCACCCGAAAGCAGCCCTGGTCACACCCGTGTAGTGGAAGGCGGGCGGCCCGATGACGGCGCCCGACGCTGCACGAGCCCCTCATTTGGATCTCCCCATTTCAACCCCGGCGTGCGCAACACGTGCAGCACTTCCTCGGAAGTCATTCCCGCCTTGGCTGCGGCTGCCAGCTCACTGCGGTAGCGGCGCCAGAAATCCTGCTCGGCCGGGGTTGGTTCATGCCTGCGCTGATACGGCACATTCTGACCCACCAACAGGGTTAAAAAGCCGTCCATACGGAAGGAGTTTGACGAATGCACCAGCACGGTGCCCGCGAGGACGCTCGGCCCGTTCTCCTGATACCATTCTAGGATGGGTTCGGCCCCGTGCAATTTCGCCTCAGCCCGCACGGCCTGCCAGAATGGAGTGTTGTAGCGGGTGTTGAACTTGTAATGCACCGCCAAAAAGTTGCGGATGTCATCCCACTGATCGCCGTTGTAGCGGTTGTAAAGTCTGACGATTGAAGGCGTCGGATCGCACTGACAATCGAGCAATGCGTCGGCAAGAGTGCTGCATTCTACACAGATCACTTGCAGCGCAGTGGATTCCAGCGGCTCCACGAAGCCGGCCGAGTTGCCGATGGCCACCACGTTGCCGACCCAACTGCGTTCGTACCGGCCGGAGCGGAACTTCACGTTCCAGACTTCGTTGGGATTCACCTTCGGATTTTTGCGCAAAAATTCCTCGCGCGCCTGCTCATCACTGATAAACGCCGACCCGTAAACGTAGCCTCGATGAATCACGTGCTCGTGATCAATGCGCCAGCACCATCCCGCATCCATGGTCTCGGCGACGGTGTAGGGCAGAATCGGCTCGCCCGGGGTGCGGTTCCAGCCGCCTACCACCGCACGATCTGAGAACAAGGTGTCGGCATAGCTGCGGAACGGCTCCTGGAGCGCCCCGCCGAGCAGTTCCGAGCGGAAGCCGGAAGCATCGAGATACAGGTCTGCCGTGATGCGCTCACCCGAGTCGGCCACGAGCGCCGCGATGCCCTCTCCACCAACCTCAGCCTTCACCGTCGCATCCGTGACAATCACGCCCGCGTCGCGGCAACAATTTTCCAGCCAGGTGACATAGGTGACATTCTCCAAATGGAAGGCGTGGTTGTTGTGGAACTGGGGCAAGCCATCTGGTCGGCGAGGAAACACCTTGTTGTGCAGCATGAAGGCGGAGGCGTAACCCAGCCACGGCGTTTCTTCTGAATAATAGAATCCGTTGTTGCGGGCGCACTGGGGATGCCGCTTTTCCAGCTCGTAGGAGAAAGTGTAGACGAACTCCTGGCGCGGTCCCCACAGAAAGCGGATCCCCATCTTGTACGTGGGCTTTGCTTCCGCATAAAACTTCTGCGGCTTCATCTTCAGATATTCAAAGAAGTGCCGCGGCAAAACCGTGGTTGTGGCTTCACCGACCCCAATAATGGGGATGTGGGGACTGCGAACCACGCGGACGCTGAGTTGCGGGAGCTTGGTCTTGAGCGTGAGCGCGGCCATGAAACCCGCGCTGCCCGCACCCAGAATGACAACAGAGGAAATCTTCATAATTACAGATCGAGGTTGGCTGACGGGGTCAGGATTTCAGATCGCACGCCGCAGTGCAGCTAAATAGTGACGTCGCGCGGCCGGCTGCGACGTGGAGCACCGGCGGGTGGTCACTCCTGAAGAAAAGACGGTCGCAACTCGCGAACGAATTGCGACCGTCCATGTTATTCCCGGTTGAATCGAGCCAATCAGGGTTCGATGCGCAACCGATAGAAGTTCATTGGCGCACCTGCCGGGTTATGCGAGAAGCTGCCGGAACTCTGGCCGGTAGCCAAAACGCTCCACCCGTTTGGATTCGCCGCGTCAGTGCTGCCCTGCACCTCGTAAGTGTGGCCCGGCGCTGGCACCCAATTGAAGGAAACGATGCCGGTAGTCGGATTGACTGACACATTCGTGATCCTGGGTTGTCCCGGGAACTGCACCCGCTCGGCATTATAGGTGGCCGCAATCTGGGCTGCGGTCAGTGCCTGGTCATGCACGCGGAGCTTGGCGATGGCCATCGAAGGTGGCGCCGCCCCGCTGCGAGAGCCATCAGCTTCATTCTGGGCACCGACGCGGAACGGCAACGCGTCCGCAGTTGCCAGATTGTTGACAACATGGGTATTGAGCACGACACCCACGGCATTCGTTTCGCTGTTCGCTAACACACCGTCACGATACGCCGCCCGGATACCCGACACATTGTCGTAGGTGTAAGCCACGTAGGTCCATTTGCTGGTGACGACGTTGCTATTAATGGAAGCTGCGTCAACTCCCCATGGCACATCGGGGCCGCCGCCCCAAATACCCAGCGCGCCGAAAGCCGCGTCGGTCCCATGAATCGCCGACCAGTTGGAACCATCCGGCCCACCGCGACGTCCCCACGCGAACACGGTTTCCTCACCAGTCCGCGTGGGATTCCAAATCCACGCTTCAACCGTGCGGGAAGCATTGCCTCCCATGTAAGCAGGAGCACCATGGCCCGTGTAATAATTGGTGGTGTTGAGCACGACACCACGAGTGCCATCCACCAGCGCCACTTCGGCGATGGCGTTAGTTGGAGCGTTGAAACTCCAGTGCGGCAATCCGCTTAGGTTTGTCCAAACGCCAAGTGCACCCAATGGCAGTCCCGTCGCATCCAACCTGATCACCGGCACCGGCGAGGTTGTGTCGGGCACACTCGCACCGTTGTTTGGATCAGTAGTACCGTCTGAAAGGCGGTAAGCCACCTCGGTATTATCCGGATAGGTATCACCATCGGAATCCGCGAAGTTAGCGATCGTACCCGTGTTCGCAGGACTGACATAAACACCAGTGCCGGTTTCCACATTGTCGTTCAAACCATCACGATCCGTATCCGGATCGATGGGGTTGGTCGGGAATGGGCGTACCGTGGGGGAGGTTTCCTCCCCGTCCAGAACTCCATCGCCGTCCGTATCCGGATTGGTTGGATCGGTTCGGATTCCCGCAAACGCCGGATTCGGATTGCTAAACTCCTGGAGGTTGGTCAGCCCGTCGCCATCACAATCCAAAGCGGCATCAGCTGGATTCAATTCACTCAAGCAGCCTGGGTAAACGCGCTCAAACCAATCAGTAATCCCGTCGTTGTCGTTATCCCCGAGGCCATAAGCCGCACGACCCGCGTTGAAGTTTGCAATAATATCATTGGTGCTTAAGACGCGGTTGTACACGCGCACCTCGCCAATCGACAGGCCCGCCGCCCGACCAGGATCGCCGTTGACCACATTGCCCGTGTCGTTGTTTTGCGCGCCAATCCGGAAGGGAGCTGGTGCCGCCGTGCCCACGCCCGGAATCGCCAAATCCGCAATGACTTCCTGATTCACTGGCACGCCATCCACCCACGCCCTCTGCGTCGAACTGATGGCATCGTAGGTATAAACGAGATAGGTCCACCGGTTGAAATTGACCACACCATTCCAACCAAGGTCACGCGCACCCCAGTGCCCCATGCAGCCGAAGTCAGCACTCGTGCCGTGACCGAAGGCGTTGTTCAACCCGTTGGCTCCACGCCGACCCCAAGCAATGATGATTTCCTCACCCGCGGCAGACTCGTTAAACACCCAGGCCTCGATACTGTAAACCGGATCACCCGTCAGATTGGCGGCCGCGACATTGGTCATCCCGGTATAGTAAGGCGCGTTGTTACCTCCCCCCGGCAACCGAAGGGCGGTGACTCCTTGAATCGTTTGCACCGTGCCACCACCAAGCGCCGCCTCGAAGGCGTAGCCGTTGGAAAACGAACCCGTATTCGTCCAGTAGTTCAATCCCCCCAATGGAAGGTTGGTAGAGACAAGATTAATGCGAGGACCGGGATCCGGTAAGACCAACGGATTGACGGGATTGCTGCCTTGAGCCACCTCAGCGCCGTCGGTCACTCCGTCGTTATCACTGTCCTGAACCAACGGATCGCTACCGGTATTATTTGCCGATACGTATGTGCCCGTGTCGGTCTCAACTCCATCACGCAAGCCGTCACCATCAGTATCGGGATTCAGTGGGTTGGTGGGAGAAACCGCACCGGTGGGCGGCATCGGCCAGCCAGCGTCCACACGCGTCAACTCCGCACCATCACTCAAGCCATCTGCATCGGTGTCGGCCAAATCCGCTCGCGTTCCCAGAGCAAATTCCTCGAGATTCGTCAACCCATCATTGTCGGGATTGCCGGCTGCCCCGTTGGCCCCCGTGGCATCGTTCGGATTAAGGTTGCACCGAATCTCATACCAGGTGGGCAGCCCGTCACCATCCGGGTCCGTGAGCCCAAAAGCGGCCTTCTCCGAGTCGAAACGCGCCCGAATCGTCGCCGCATCGAGAGCATTTGTATAAACGCGAACCTTGGCGATCGTAACCTGACCGGCGCCGGTGTTGTCGATATCAGTGGAATTCGCCGCGCCGTTCTGGCGACCAATGCGGAAACGGAACGGCAAACTGTCACCCGGCGCGATCAGCGGCGTGTTAATCGGAATACTCTCTTGGTTGGCCAAAACGCCATCGGAGTAAAGTCGCGTCGTAGTCCCATCCCAGGTCGTGGCAATATGCGTCCAGCGCCCATGGACTTCCTGGTCGGCCCAACCGATATCAGGATCTCCCCAATACGCCACCGCACCCCACGTATCGTGGGCTCCGATGCCAACCGGATAATCGGCACCGACGTTTCCTCCCGTGAAGTTACGCGATCCCCAGGCAATAATGATCTTTTCATCCTGAATCGCAGTGGCTGGATCAAACACCCAGGCCTCAACGGTACGCGGATGTGCCCCCGTTACGTCTGCGGTGGTTGCCGGTCCAAGATAATGCGTCCCGCCAGCGCCCCCGGGCGTACCAAGCAAACCCACACCCTTCACACCATCGTTGGTAATCACCATCGGGACGGTAGCATTAGTCGGAACGCTAAAGTTTCCCGTGATAAACCCGGTATTAACCCAATTGGTGAGCAGGCCTGACAAACCAGTAGCATCCAGGTCAATCGCCCGTGCCAGCGACGGAGTACTGGATGCGTTATTCGGATCCGTACCAACGGAAACCTCCAGTCCATCCGAAGCAATGTCACCGTCCGTGTCACCTTTGAGAGGATCCGAACCGGTGTTGGTCGGACTCACAAAAGTACCCGTGTCGGTTTCAACGCCGTCAGAAAGCGTGTCACTGTCGCTATCGGTGCTCAATGGATTCGTCGGAGCCGGACTCAAGGTCTGAGGATCAATTCGGTTGACCTCGGCACCGTCGGACACAGAGTCACCGTCGGTATCCGCCACGGTCGGGGTCGTACCCGCATTATATTCACCAAGGTTGTTCAACCCGTCGCTGTCCAAATCTCCCGTCGCATCCGCCGCACTGTTCTTGTTCAAGCCATATCGGTCTTCCCACCAATCTGGCATTCCATCGGTATCGGTATCATTAAGATTGAAAGCCGCCTTCTCGATGAAGAACTGGTTGGAAATAGTGGTCGAACTCAGAGCCGTATCATGAATGCGAATCCTGCCGGCAACGAACGTTCCGACGCTGGCGGTACTGACGGTACCGTTCGCTTCAGATTCACGGGCCACGCGGATAGGCAGCGCGGTGAACCCATCATCTGCGACCTCCGCGGTATTAATCAGCAACGTGGCGGGTGGGCCTTCGGAATTTGCCAAGCGGCCATCGACGTAAAGCCGGTTCGTCACTCCATCGAAAGTTTGAACGATGTACGTCCAGCGATTAATCACCCGATTGGTGGCCACTTGAGCGGGTGTATTACCCCAACCGAGATCCGGCGCGCCCCACATTTCCGCACCACCCCAGGCGGTATTTCCTCCGTGGCCCAGAAAGTTATTCAGACCATCAGCACCCCGCCGCCCCCAACCAACAATCGCCTCAGCATCCTGGGGCGAGTCATTGTGAATCCACGCCTCAATCGTCCTGGCATTGTTCGTACAAATCGAGGACGGCGCAATTGGACCGACATAATGCGACCCCGCTCCCGCAACACCACCATCGGCTTCAAATACGATGCCATTGACACCATCCTTGAGAACAACTGTTGGATTTGTTGTGGCGCCCGCTCCGGTCACGAAATCTCCTCCCAAGGTCCCGGCATTAGGCCATGCCGCCAGCGGCCCCAGCGGTTGTGACGTGGCATCCAGATTAACGAGCGTTGCCGCGTCCGCTTTGGGCAACCACACGCCCAAGCCAGCCACGAATGCGTAAGCCGAGTGACGCCGCGAAAAACGCAGCGCATGGGACAACACGCCAGACACGGATTTCAGACTGGGTGTTTTCAAGGCCGCCTTCTTCTTGAGAGTTTTGGGTTTCATAGTGACGAGTGTAACGAGTTGGTTGGATCGATGATGTGGGTTCGACTAATCAGGCTTTACTAAAAAAACTCAGCCAGGAACGGCTTTTCTTCAATGAACGAGCGCGTCCACCAGTCAGGAAAAAGACAGACCCGGACTGACTATTTGGTTTGGGCATCTGAAAAGAGGCTATCGCGGCGCCAAAAAATGCACATAACCTGAATCCACAAACGCATATTACAAATCCACGCAAAACCATTGCAACTCGAATCAGTTTCGTGTTTCCGTCCTGCCCTCCCGTTCCGCCGGTAAACGACTGGCCCAACGTGCTGAGATCGGTCACTCACTCCAAATCGCTCAAGATGAACGCAAACCACAGAATGAATAGCATTCGAGCGCACTGAAATTTGTTTGAGGGCTCAATGGAACGAATCCGCGCCAACTCTTTCCTAATGGGGAGTACCGCTGAACGGCAGGTCCGTGACATCACTGCCACCACTTGGTGGCAATAGCGGCGGTCCCCACAACGCCCGAGGTTCCCGCGCCGGTGATTTGCAACCGGTAGTCGAACTTGTTGGTCCGGCTGTAATTTCCCTGATAGACGAAATCGGTGTTGCAGATTACCGCAACGACAACGTTGTTCTTGATGGGCTTGGTCGCTGGCGGTGTGAGGCTGCACGGCCCGGACGAAACGGGTTTGCCGTAAACCACCGAATTATCCGTAGCGCGATAAACGAGCTGGCAACTCAGGTTCGTGCCCAACGGCGTAAAGTTCACCGTGACATTGCCCGCCGCACTCGACACCGTCAGCGGAATCTGATTGGCCCCGGACCAGCCAGGCAACGTGCGACGTTCGGGAGTCAACGTGCCGCCGCTGTTCGTGGTAACCACGTAACAGCGCGCCGCCCACGCGGGACAATCGATCCAGTACGGCGACCATTCCTGGTCAATGGTGATGCCCCAGTTGTTATTGAGCAGCGCCTTGTAAGCGTTCGACCACTTGCCGAAATCGCCCATCACCTGGCGGGCCCGATATTCCTTGATCAAACGGCGCGTCTGATACTCGCCCAACCCTCCGGGCGCGGTAGCCAATCCTTCCAGGACGCGATTCGTGCAGTACCGCCAAATCCACGCCACGCTGCCTTGCGAAACGATTTCGCCCATGAAATGCGGGAAGGTTTCGCCATATTGGTTGCCGCCCAGCAAATTTCGCCAGGTGCAGATTTGCACGTTGTTGGAAAACATGTTCACGCCTTCGGCACACGGCCCGCCAAAACTGTCGTCCTGCAGCCAGCCGCTGTAACACTCGATCGGCATGAACGGCGCAATCGCCGCGCCGGCGCTCAGATAGCCCATGCCACTGTAGTTGCCCGACCGTTGGGCATCCGCCGTGCCTTGCAACCAGGTGTTGCCGCCCTCGTGAAACCAGCACGCCTGTTTGCAACCCGGCATGTCCGCCAGCACCGAGTGAATCAGTTCATGCACCACCGCGCCCCGCTGGAATTCACGATCGTTGTAAGGACAGGTTGGATCAAAACTGTAAACCGGATAATACGACAACAAAGCCATCGGCCAGCTTTGCCCCTGGTAATTAATCGAGCTTTGCCAGCCGCCGAGATCGTTGCTCGCGCCGCCAACGCAGGTTCCCGACCCCAGCAAATACACCGCGCTGTAGTAACCCGCCTTGGCCCGCTTGTCCGGTGGCCAGCCCATCACATCGCGGAAATAACGAAAATCCGTATCCAATCGCTGCAACATCGGGATCCACGCATTCGAGGTGACCACTGAATGTTTCCCATCGCCAAAGCGGAAGCAGAACCAGTTTCCCGGCAGCGTGATCGTAGTCGTCACGCCGGAACAATCATTCAACACACTGGTTGGCGGCGCGATGGCCGCAAACTCGTTCGTGAAATTGTAGTTCAGGTCCGGATCATACTTCGGCCACACATACGGTGTGCTCAGAGGTTCGGCGATCACGGTCACGCTCAACTCCGCCGCATGCCCGCTCAGTGCGCCCTGCCCTCGCACTGTAACCGGATAGGTGCCCGGCACAACCGTCGGCCCGGCAATCAACGTCAGAATGCTTTCGCCGTTCTGCTGAATGCCGGGATTAAAATCCGCCGTGAGCCCGGCAGGAAGATTGGTCGCGCTCAACGACACCGCTTGCTTGAAAACACTCGCCGCGCCAATCAACACCTGGACGCTGTTCGCCAATCCTTGCGTCACGGCCAGACTGGTTGGACTCAGTTCCAGAGAAAAATCACTCCGGGAGTGCAGGCGAAAAAAGGCGGCATCGCCGTCGGTGGGAACGGTCACATAATTACTGCCGGCAATCAGCGTCGGCGCGGGCAGTCCGTTGGTGGTCCATTGTTGTTCGTCGTCCCAACCAGAAGATCTCTCCAGCAAATACTCGCCAACTGAGTTCTTCCACCCCAGCGTCAACATCCCCTGCGTCAGACTTCGTCCGGTCAGGAACAACGGCTCTAATTGCACCTTCGTGCCATAAACCTTCCATTCCAAAATCCCCGTCGAAGCCGCTCCAGACGCGAAACGCAGTCGCAGTCGGTCGGTGATGACGGGCGTAAACGTCGTGGTGTTGTATTGATTCAACGCCACGCCTAAACCAATCGGGTTCGGCACGGACACATAGTTGCTCCCATTCCAATAATCCAACCAACTGGCCGACGGCGCCATGATCCCGCCGTTGTCGGTCCACCAATAAACGCCAATCCGGTCCACTCTCACCCCGAGTGGGAACGACGTGCTGGGCCATTGGTATTCCACCCAGTTCGTCCCGGTCGTCGGCCAGTTCCCATACGCGCCACCGGTCTTGTCGGTCGAACTCACCGGATCACGCCCATCTTGAATCGCCAGCAGATTTTCCCATGAGGAAACATAGGAAGTCGAAGCAGTGGCGCTCGGGCCGATGTTATTCGTGCTGAGTTGCGCAGCAGCGCGATGGGCAGCCAACACCAGTATCAGTCCGGCAACAGTCCTGATATCGTTCGCAAACGAAGAATTCGAATGCAGCCTGGTCTTCTTTTGTAGCAGCGCGCGCAACATCCCGGCAAGCAAGCAGCAAATCGACCAATCGCCCATGTCTATGTTCCACGAGCCCATATCCGTTCCGCACAAAGCGAATCGTTTTGGTGACAAATCCCGACTTCGTCCCTACACCGCTTTTGCTTCTTCCTGAATGTAAGTCTTCCCGCGATAAAACGGACTCACAACGAGCCAGATTACCGCAGTGATCAGCATCGCCCAAACAAAGAAGTAATAATACGACGCGCCGGAAAGCTTTGACGTGCCGTCCGGATTACTGATGAAGAAATTCACGGCGGACGTAAACAGGTTGCCCACTCCGATGGCGCTGAGATACGTGCACATAACAAAAGATTTCAACCGCTGCGGCGCTTGCGTGTAAGCAAACTCCAGATGCGGCACGGAGATCAACACTTCAGCGGCAGTGATGGCGACAAACGCGAGGATTTGCCAATAAACGTGCGGGCGTGCGCCGCCGTCGATTCGGCCTTGCGTCCAGGCAACGATCCAAAATGCGATCACGGCCGCAAAGAGTCCCGCGCCAATTTTCCGCAAGGGAGTAAGCGGAATGAATTTTTCAACGAACGGGTAAATCACATAGGAAAAGAGCGGCAGCGCGAGCAGAATAAAAATCGGGTTCACCGTTTGAATCTGGGCCGGGAGGTATTCGTGCCCAAAAATTGTCAGGTCGAGATGCTTGCACTGCTCTATCCATGAGGACGATGTTTGATCCCACAACGACCAGAACATCGCCGCGAACGGCAGTGGAATCAGCAGATTGCCAACCGCCCTCAGCACCTCACGGTCCTTGAATTGCCGGAAGAAATTGCCAACGCCGATGGGAGGGATATGCACAAACTTTTTCCGGCCCATCCAAAAGATGATCGTGGCAATCACCATCGCCACACCGGGAATGCCGAAAGCCCACTTTGGACCGAATCGCGGGTCCGCCAGCAGCCATGGCATCAACATCGTCGAAAACGCCGAACCGAAGTTGATTGAGAAATAGAACCAATTGAATACTCGTGGCAACAGATGTTGGTTCGACGCCCCAAACTGATCGCCGACATTGGCGCTAACACATGGCTTGATGCCGCCAGAACCGAACGCAATGAGAACCAATCCAATGGCCAACCCAACTCGCGTGTCATCGAAAGCCAGTGCAAAGTGGCCAAAGCAATAAACGATCGACAGAAGCAGAATCGTCCGATACTTGCCCAGAATTGCATCCGATAGAAACGCGCCGATGAATGGCAGCAAATACACCGACGAAACAAACGCATGATAATAACCTTGCGCCATCTCCTTCGGCATCACATCAAGCTGGCCGAGCCGGTTCATGAGATACGTCGTCATGAACACGACCAGGATGCCCTTCATGCCGTAGAAGCTGAAACGCTCGGCAGCTTCATTGCCGACGATGTACGGCACGCCGGGGGGCATCTTGTCCGTCTTCAGCGGTGCGGTCAGATATTTGTCGCTCATTGACTAAACCCTCTCGGTTGATTGCTCACTCCCCACCCATCTCGCTGCAACTTCGTCCTGACCACTTCCGGCAAATACTTCACAGGAATTGACCCTTCATTCAGCACCGCCTCGTGAAAACTCGCGAGCGTGAACTTGTCTCCCATCTCGCGTTCCACCGATTGCCGCAACCGATAATGCGCCATCCGCCCGACAAAATACGTGCTCAGTTGCGTGGAACTCTGCTTCGCGCGAATCACCTTCAACCGCGCCTCGCCTTCCGACTGAAACGCTCCGTCCACCATCAATTTCATCGCCTCGTCATCCGTCATGTTCTGACAATGCATCTTGTGATCCAGAATCGTGTTCACCACCGCCCGCAGATAGAACTTCTGCTGCATCAGTCGCAATCGCAGATCGCGCTCGCCATAGCCCTGGTCCAGCATCGTTTGTTCCGTGTAAACCGCCCAGCCCTCGACATACACCCCGGATGACAACACACGCCGAATCAGCGACGGATTCCGATTCGCGTATTCCAGCTGCACATAGTGTCCCGGATACGCCTCGTGAATCGTCAGGATTTGCAACATATGCTCGTTGTATTCTTCGAGATAACTTTTCACCTTCGCGGCATCCCAATCGGACGGTGGTGGGCTGATGGCGTAAATACTCGCCGCCTTTGGATCCAACGGCGGCGCGTTCTCCATGTAGGCAATCGAATTCCCCCGCTTGAACTCCGGCATCTCGACGACCTGACACAAGTCCGGCTCTGGCAGTGCAAGAATGTTGCGCTCGCGAATAAACTTTTTGATCTCAGCAACCGTCGCCTGAGTGTTCTTCAACAGATCCTCCGGCTTGCCGTGCTCCTGGCTCACCGCTGCGATCACCTTCGCGATCGTCTCTCGTCGGCCGTTCTCATCATCCGGCGGTAATGCCTGCCTGGGGAAATATTGACTCCAAAGCTGGCGGGACACCATATACATGTCCTGGCGCACGCGGGCGTATTCTACTTCAGCGTCGGCCAGCACCTGATCCGCCGTCATTCCCGCGTCCAACACGAGTTCCAGCTTCTTCGCAAACTTCTTCTTGCCAATGCGCCATTCACCCGTCGCCCGTGGCATCACTTCCTTCTCCAGAAACTGCTGATAATCCTTCAAGGCTGCGACAACCGGCCCGGAAGCAGATTTCAGCTCCGCCACAAGCTTCCCTCTCCCTTCAACGGGGAGAGGGACCAAGGGTGAGGGGTGAGAACCACCCGGAGCGTTCGTTAGCGCCGCTGCGGCCAACTCAAAGATTTCTGTCTCATAGAATGAAATCGCACCACGATTCTGGCGAATGGCGGTTTCCAGGTGCTGCTTCGGTGGCCGCGTCAACGTCTGCTTCGCCGTCGCAATCGCACGCGGAATTTCCTTCATGCGTGCGATACAGTTCGCAACGTTCGTCTCCGCCGGCAGCGTCGATTGTGTCAGCAGTTGATAAACACTGTCGCTGATGTAACGACCATACGTGCGCGGGTCCTCTTCGAACGGCCGAAAGTTTTCCGTCAGCCAGATGTCACGTTCCAAATCCTGTTTGAAGATCTCGTAATCCACCTGACCCGCGCGCGAAAGCTTCTTGTAGTCCACCTGCTTCGGCAACTCCTTCAACGTCGCCCGGGTCTGTTTCAACCAGCCGGCCCGCGCCTCCTTCGAGATGTCGTCCAGCAAGTTGTCGTAGCGATGGTCACCCAGTGCCGTCGCGTCCACCGGACGCTGACGCAACGTCACATCCAGATGCTTCCTGAAAAACGTGTTCAACTGGCCATCGGCATCCTGCCCGAGCACCGTGCCTCCCGTTGCCACCCATACGCTGGCTGTGATTACGATTAGCTTTGAAAAGTGCATAGTCATGGTTCTCCTGAAATTCACACGGCTAACAACAGTCTAAACACGCGTATCCGCCTCTTGACCATTGGTGCGACACACCCGGACCGTTGAACAAAACACATTCCACCGAATCACTCCGTCAGCCTCTGGTTCCGGATTGGCTCTACCACCGACGCAAAATCTTCGTCCGCTTTTCCTGCCGCTACAGCCTCGTTGAAAGCTTTCAGAGCTGATTCAACCGACGCGAGCTTGATTCCGTGCTGTTCACCTTCCTTCAACGAATACGCAAGATCCTTCACCATCAGGGCGAGCTTGAAGTTCGGCGCGAAATTCCGACTCACCATGCGCGGCAACACCGTCTTCATCACTCCACTTCCCGGTGCGCCCGCCATCAGGAACTCAATCGCCTTGTCACGATCCAGTCCACTCCGCTCAATCAACGTCAACGCTTCCGCCACCGACGCCACCTGCACCGCGCATAGAAAATTATTGATCAGCTTTAACAACGCACCGCTGCCAGTTGGCCCAATGTGAACGATTGATTTGCTCATTGCGGACAGGACGGGGCGCGCCTTCTCCAACGCAGCGGCTGAACCGCCCACCAGAAAGTTCAACTCGCCGGCCGCCGCGTGACTCTTGCTGCCCGTCACTGGCGCGTCGAGCAAGTCGCAACCTTTCGCGGCAGCCGCTGACGCCAATTCCTTTATCCAATCCACCGTCAACGTGCTCGCTTCAATCAAGACTGCCCCACGCGCGACGTCAGCCAATGCGCCTTGCTCGCCCAACCACATCGCCCGTGACGCGTTGTCGTCTGCCACCATGCTGACAACGATCTCAGCGTTTTTCACGGCATCACACGGAGACCCAGCCGCCTTGCCCCCTTCACGTTCCAACGCCGCAGCCTTGGTTCGATCGCGATTGAACACAGTGACCGGAAAGCCCGCACCGAGAAGTCTTCGCGCCATACCCGACCCCATGAGGCCGAGTCCAAAGAAGGCGATGCTTGGTTTTGCCATGGCTAAAGGCTGGCAACCCTTACCAATTGCGGTGCGCCTTTGGCAATCGAAACCGGATTTTGCAGCGCTCGACCGAATCCCTCGAATTGAATTTCCATAACGTCGCCGTCCGCCAGTTGCACACCTGCTCCAAAGCTCAGCGCACACGCACCAAAGTAATGCACATGCAAGTCACCGGGTCGGCGATGGGTGTCAAATTTGAAATGGTGATGCTCAATGTTTTGCAAGCTGTGGCACATCTCAGCTTCTCCCGTGCAAATCGCCTTCGACCAGATTTCCTTTCCAGCCCGCTTAATCGTCACCTTGCCCGGCACGGCGTTGAACTCCGGAGCAATCACCAACTCCGGCCCCAGTGCACAGGTGCGAATCTTTGAGCCGGCCAGATTCAGGTAATTCCGCTTCTCGAATTTGTGATCAGAAAATTCATTGCCCACCGCCATGCCAATGCGACGCGGCTGACCATCCAGGTCAATGACGTAAACTCCCGCAACCTCCGCCTCCTCGCCGCCATCCTCGGCGTGTGCTGGAACAACCAACGGTTCGCCATGCGCCCGCAGAATCGTTCCGTTGCCTTTGTAAAACCATTCCGGCGCTGTGCCGATTTTGCCTGCCGCCGGCCGCCCTCCCTCCACGCCCCACCGAAACATCTTCATGCTGTCCGTCAGTTCGGCCTCCTTCACCTCGTGCATCGACTGACGATCCTTCGCACTGCCGAGATGCGTGAGTCCCGTTCCAGACACCAGGCATCGCACCGGTTCATCCGGATGATCAATGGGCGTGAGCAAACTCCATTCTGATTGGCCCTGGTAGATTGCATCGTAGTCCAGCGCTTCATCCGTCGCATGCCGTCCTATAAGTCCTATCAGGCTGTCGCCAGACGAAATCGCCGTCTGTGCCAGCGCATAAACCGACTCAAACTCCCGCAGCAACCTTAAACGCGGCTCTTCCACCACCGCGACCCGGCGCTCCTTTCCACGCTGGAGTTGAACCAATCGCATCATGAACGCCCCTGTCTGGTTGTCAGCGGTCCGTTGGTGAACACGGCGCGGAGCCTAACCGGGAGCAAATCATTCGTCGAGCGCGACCATTTTGCGGGCGCCGAGGCGGGCGCGGCTGTGTCGCAAGACCAGCCGCAGCAGCAAAGCCTTTTCCCTTGACCCAATCTCCCGCCACAACAAGCCTCCTCCCACACGATGAATTCGGAGACTCAACACCTTTCATTCACGAGTGCATTATTACTCGCCGTCTTAATGCTCGTGACTGGCTGTGGCAAAAAGTCTCCTTCAACCGCACCCCTGAACGGTCAGGTGCTGGCCGCCATCGCTTGCGCGCAATGCCACACCGTTCCCCCGCCCTCGCAGATGTCTCCTGAAGAATGGCCCCACGTTCTCAACTGGATGGGCAATTACCTCGGCCACCCGGCGGATACTGATATCAACCCGGCGATTTCCAAATGCTTTATCCCGCCGAACCCCGTTCTCACGCGCGAACAATTCGACACCATCCGCAGTTACTACCTGGAACAATCGGCTGCGCAGTACCACACGCCCCCAGTGGCGTCGCAACCCGCAGTCTCCCCACTGTTCCAGCCCGTGCCGCTTCCCATCGAACCTTCGGTCGTCAGCATGGTCGCCTTCGATCCAACAAACCAGACGCTCATCGTGGGCCTTTCTCGGCCAGCGGGCCTCCTCGTTTTGCAACGCGGCCTCACGACGCCCGTCGAAGTTTCTTCCGAACCCGTAACCTTTGAACGACAGGGTAATGTAAGCCGGCTCGCCCTCATGGGTGACCTCGGAACGGACAGACGCAAGGGCCAAATCGTGGATTTCAAGATGCAGGAGGGCGTCCGCGAAGTCGTCGTGGACGCGCATCCGCGCATTGCTGCTCATCGCACCGCTGATGTCGATGGCGACGGAAAGGACGATCTGCTCGTTTGCGGTTTCGGAGATTATCCAGTCGGTCGCGTCGGAATCTGGTGGGCCGGCGCAAACAAATTTGCTGAGCAAGTGTTGCTGGAGGAAGCCGGCACGGCCTGGGGCGACGTCGCCGACTTCGACAGCGATGGCGATCTCGACGTTGTTCTCACCCTGGCCAACAACCGCCCGCGCATTATTGCGTTCGAGAACCAGGGCAACCGCAAGTTCACACCGCGCACCATCGTCGAGCGCCCCGTCGGCTGGGGTTACAACCGCTGCCTGATTGCGGATTGGAACGGCGACGGAAAGCCGGACCTTGTTGAAACCGCCGGAAACAATCTCGAACTCCGTGGTCGCCCCATCAAAGCCCACCACGGCGTGCGCGTGCTGCAAAACGACGGTGACTGGAAGTTCCGCGAAGTTCTCTTCGAGCGACTTGACGGCGCGATTGACGTGACCGCTGCCGACTTCGATGGCAATGGCCGATTGGACCTCGCCCTGACCGCGTTCTATCCCGACTGGCGGGAGGAAATTCCCACAACCTTTCTGCTGCTCATGCAACAACCCGATGGCACCGTTCAACGTCTTGGAATCGATAACCAGTACTGGAATCGTTGGATGCGCATCGCCACGGGCGACGCCGATGGTGATGGTGACATGGATTTGCTCCTTGGCGCTGCACAAGTGCCAATGGCCATCCCGACCGAGCACATGGCGCGCTACGAACATCTACTGCAAGGCAAGGCGAGTCTGCTATTGCTGCGCAATTTGGCGAAACGCTAAAACTCAGGCAGCTCAAAACGCTTCACCAACTTGTTTTGTGTCGAAGCGATCCACAATTCGCGTCCGGCCTTCGTCACAAAACATCGCCAATGACCATCGTCAAGGTCATCAGCCCCGGCATTGAACTTCAGACGCGGTTCACCAGTATTCAGAAGGAGATAAATTCCAGAGTCACTGGCGGTCACTATATGTTTGCCCGCGTAGGTAAAGGAGAAGGAGCTCTTGCATTCGGGTGGCATCTCCAACGTGCGTATCGGATCACCTGACGCGGAGTACAGA
>DASUGI010000368.1:0-27278 GCA_036274115.1 Verrucomicrobiia bacterium | reverse complement strand
TGGGCAGTGATATTTCGCAGCGCCGGCGGTCCCATCAGCCGAGTGTGACGAATGCGATTTGCCGCAACCGGTGAGAACGCCCAACGCCAACGTAGCCGCGAGCGCAACGACCGGAACGAGCAATCGTTTCAACTTTGTTTTCATACGCATCAATGGTGTGAACAGCCCGAGCCGCAGCCGGGATCTGCTTGCGCGGCGAGATGGGGACATGAAGCCGGTGCTGGCGCAGGTTCGGGTTTGGCCTTGTCCGCGCAGCAACCGTCAGATTTCAGTGGTGACTCGACGGCGACCGCTGCGGCTTTGACCGGTTTGCTTCGGAGCATTTGCGGTACGTCGAAATACAGTCCGGCGGCGGCAGCACCAAAACTGGCGAGGAGAAACAGGCCGATGAGGTTGAGGTTTTTGGCGATGAATTTCATAGTTCAGCTTTCGTTCGAGTTCAGGGATTGGCATTGCGGTTTTCAACTTCGGGCACTGCGCCAATCATTTGCAGTGCTTCGAGATCTCCCAGTCCGCAACACAGGACCAGTTCGGACAACATTTGATATTGTTCGCTCACGGCGCGGGCATACATGAGCCGGCCTTCGAGCAGCATGCGGCGGGCATCGAGCACGTCGCGAAAATTGCCACGGCCGGATTCCCAACTGGCGCGCGCGCTGTTGAGCGCGGATTCGCTGCGGGGAATGATGTCTTCGCGATAGGTGAGGGCTTCGCGCCGGGCCGCGTCGATCTTCACGGTAAGCGCGTGAATTTCTTCACGGACCGTGAGTTCATAATCCGCGGCTTCCAGTTCTGTGGCGCGGAGTTTGGCTTCGTCGCGACGGATGTCGGCGCGGTACTTCTTCGTGTTGAAGATGGGCAGCGTGAAGTTGAGCATGAATTCGGCCTGCCGCCACTCGCCGTTACCCGAGTAATTCCGACTGAGGGCGCCCGCGCTCACATCAGGCATCCGCGAGCGGCGCGTGGCATCCACGGTGGCCTGCGCCTGGTTCACTTGCTCGCGTATCATGCGGAGCCTGGGTTCATATTTGCTCGCAAAGACGAGAAGCTGCTGATTGAAATAAACCGGACCCGCCACGGGGGGCAGTTCGAATTGTGGCCACGGCGCTTGAAGGCTGCGATTCAGCAGGCGATTCAAACTGACGCGGGTTTGCTTGAGATTCTGCTGGTCAGTTTGGAGCTGCGTGGCCCGCTTGGATTGTTCGTTGCGGACCTGCATGGCGTCGACGAGTGTCGCCTGGCCGGCTTCATATTTGGCCGTGGTGGCTTCGGCCATCGTTTGCAACCAGGAGAGGTCTTGTTTGCCAATCGCAACCACCTGTTCCGCCAATGCAACACGAAAGGCCGCCTTTGCCAGGGCGCTCTTGAGGATCTGAAATTGATAGTCCGCGTTGGCAGATTCGACGGCAAGTTCGGCGCGAGCCACGCGTCGGGCGAGCCCCGGTTTGCCCCAGAGCGGCAGCATTTGCTCAGCGCCATACATGATGTCGCCGTCTTCCGCGCGCATCATTTCGTCCGCCGCCATGCCGCCGAGGATGATCTTCGGATCTTGCCAGGTGCGCACCCCGGCAACTCCGGCGCTGGCGGCGTTGGTTCGCGCGTCGGCGGCAAGGAGGGCCGGGTTGTTGGTGCGCATCTCCTCGGCCAGCTGGTTTATCCAGGCTGGCGTGAGTTGAACAATGTTTGTGGTGGAAAGAAGTGAACTCGTATTGGTGATCGTCTTCGTCGCGTCAGGTGACGCTGCGGACGACGAAGCATGGGCCACCGCAAGCAGGACATTTACGGTGAGGCAGCTCACGACGAGCAAAATGTTTTTTTTCATAGACACAGATCTTCCGGACGTAAGGGGACGGACCAATACCGCGACAATCGAAGCGGTACACACTACGGGCGCGACTAACGAAGACTCAGATCAACAGGGCGCAATGCCGCGTGAAGAGCGGCACGGCCAACGCCGAGGTCGGCGCCGAAGCGAAGGAAGAAACTTGCGAAGGTGCGGCAACGGGCAGCGTCCAGAATACCACAGTCGCTACCAGGGCGGAAAAATCATGGGACGCTCTCGCGGAAACTGGCGCGAGGGGCGCGGGCTGCGAGTTGGGTGCAGATTGCGAAACGCAACACGAGCGGTTGCACGTGCAACAACTGCGATTCGGGCCCGAAAAATTCGTTGGGGCAGACGCCAAGGCTTGAAGCCAGACGACGATCAGGCTCAGTGCAATGGCGGCTGCCCGTTTCATGTGGATACCTTAATTCGAGATCAAGTAGTTCACCAACCAGCAATTGACTTTGACGCACTACTTTTTGTCAGTCTTGCCAGCGGTTTCCAACTTTTTGAGATACTTCTTGGGGTCTTTATTGAAATCCTTCAGGCAGGATTTGCAGCACATTTTGATTTCCTGGCCTTCATGCGTGAAGACGTAGGGCTTGCCCATGCTGTCGAGCTTTTCGTCAGAGACGATGCACTTGTCCAGCGGGTAGGGCTTGGGAGCAGCTTTCTTGTCCTGGGCAAAGGCGCCAATTGGCGCGGCAATGTAGGCAACGGTTAAGGCAAGGGCAGTGAGAGTTTTTAGCATTTTCATAAGTTCGTTTCGATTCAACTGTTAATCCTTTTACACCACAAGGGGAAAAACCACTCAACTTTTTTGCGTTAGCTTTGACTGTAATGGTTGGTCCGAACCTGCGTCAGCGTCCGTGAATGATGAAAATACGTATTCGCCTATGAAAAATGACGCAATCCGGATGCCCACCAATGCACCATGCCCGGGCACGGGCGTTCCGATGCACCCTCAGCCTGTTGCCGCCCCGGCTCGGAAGCCGCCCGCGTGGCAGAACCGTCCGCTTCGCAACTGCGATTCTGGGCGGATCGGACCGTCTGGCGGGTGGCCGCGCGCAACACGTTGAACTGTCTGATCGGTTGCATGATTGGTGACGTGGCAGTGATCATTTATATGCAAGCCCATTACCCGCATGCACCGATGATGCTGACCATGGTTCTCGCAATGGCCGCCGGCCTGGTGACATCGATTTTGTTTGAGAGCGCAATGCTGCGCTGGCGCGAAGGCTTTGGCTGGCGCGCAGCGTTCGTCACGGCGCTCTCCATGAGCTTCCTCTCGATGGTCGGCATGGAATTGGCCGCCAATGCCACGGATTTCATGCTGACCGGCGGGCGCGTGCCTTTGAGCGGCCGGTTTTACTGGATGGCGCTGGCGATTCCCGTTGGAGCGGGTTTCCTCGCGCCGCTGCCTTACAACTACTGGAAGTTCAAACGACACGGCGAAGCGTGTCACTGAAGTCACATACGTCCAGATTGAGGAACAGCTCGCAGCAACTTCGCGAGCGCCTCGAGCAGACGTGTCGCGTTTGTGCCAAACACGGTTGCTTTGATTGCACGTGCGAAGTGAGTGGGCGGCAGCCCGAGGTTTCACCCGCACCTGAAACAAGCTGGTTGGGGTTGACACCCACTGTTTTCCATCAAATCGCAGGTTGAGCTTCGTGTGTTGTGCGTTGTGCGTTGAGAGAATTCAAACAAAGAGAGCTGAGACTATGCACGAAAAATATCAAAGCTGTATTGAGGCTTGCAACGAATGCGCGACCGCGTGTGAACACTGCGCCAATGCCTGTTTGCAGGAGGAAGACGTCAAGATGATGGCCCGCTGCATCGCATTGGACCACGACTGTGCCATTGCCTGCCGCGTTGCGTCCGGTTTCATGGCTCGCGGGTCGGCCTTCGCCGAAAACCTTTGCCGCGCCTGTGCGGAAATTTGCCGGGCCTGCGGCGAGGAATGCCGCAAGCACGAGGTCGAGCACTGTCAGCAATGTGCTGAAGCCTGCGAGCACTGTGCCGACGAATGCGAAAAGATGGCGGTTGCACATGCATGAAAAAGGCGGACAACCAATTTGGCCGTCCGCCGTGAAATCCGAGATAGCTCTTACCTGGTCATACCGGGTGTCGGGCCCGCGCCTTTCTTCGTCACGCAGCAGAACGCGTCGTCGCTGCCGCAGTTCTTGCACGTATGAACGACCTTGTCCGTCTTGGCTTTGCCATGGCCTTCGGTGACGATCTTGCGCTGACAACCGGGGCACTCGTGGCGGGCCACGACTCTGGACTCAGGTTTGGCGCCGGTCTTGGCTGCCGGTTCAACAATGGTCACCAAGCGGTCCTTACACTTGGGGCATGACATCGCGACCATGTCGTCAGCTTGAACGGCCTCGGCATTGGCGGGCGTCTTGATGGCATTCAGCTGCATCAGCTTTTGCGCGCCTTTGACTTGTTCCTGAGCGGAAACCAGCGCGGGCAACGACATCAAGCCCGCGATGGTCAGCACGGCGAGGCTGCGTCCGAGAGTTCGAGAGATTTGGTTGATGGTTTTCATGTTCGTTTCCTTGTCGGTTATTTGATTTGTGTTTCGGCAACCACCCTGGTTGCCTCCAGTTGGCTTACTCCGGCGCGCCGACAGTTCCCGCAAAATTTTCCGGGGAAAAATCTCGCGGGGTTTGGCGGGGCGCGGTGTAATACAAGCCAAATGAAAGAATCCGATTTCAAATCTGCTGACGAAAAGCTGAACGGATTGCTGCGTGAAGCGCGCCCGGCTCCGTCGCTGCCGCCGCGTTTCCAGGAAAATGTCTGGCGCCGGATTGAAAGCGCCGACCAGCGCAATGCTTCAACGACCAATGTGGCGTGGTTGGATCTGGTGACCGGCTGGATGTTTCGTCCGAAGCTGGCATTGGTGACAGCCGCAGTGTTGGTATTGGCGGGCATTGGTTTCGGTTGGAACAGCGGCGAGCAAATCGCCCGGCAAGACGCGCAGGCGCGCTACGTGGCGGCGGTTGCGCCGAACCCACTGCGATGAAGCGTTCCGCGGCCAATCTAATCCTGGCGTTGCTGGCCGCCGGGGCGGTGTTTGCCGTCTCGTTTGTCATCTCGCAGCGAGTGGGTGCCAAGCGCATGGCGAGCACTGCGGACGACCTCGACTGGCTGCGGCAGGAGTTTCGCTTGAGCGATGCGGAGCTGGCGCGCGTGCGCGAACTGCATGAGGGTTACCTGCCCAAATGCGCCGAGATGTGCAAACAAATCGCCGCCAAGAAAGGCGAGCTGGAAGCGGCGCTGACTGGAGTGACGAATGTCAACAGTGACGCGGAGCAAAAGCTGGCGGAACTTGCTTCCTTGCGCGCCCAGTGTCAGGCGCAGATGCTCCGGCACTTTGTTGAAGTCAGTCAGGCCATGGCCCCGGAGCAGGGGCGACGTTATCTGGCCGAGATGCAGCGCATCACGCTGGGCTTTCACGAACAGATTGAGCAATCCATGTCGCCGTCAGCGGACCATAACCATGGCCACCACTGAAACCGACGCGTTGGACCGGGCGGACATGGAGCGATTGGCCGCCGGCCACGACGCGGCGCTCAACGATCTGATGGAACGTCACGCGACGTCGGTGTTTCGTTTTCTTTGCCGGATGTTGGGAAATGAGGACGACGCCAACGATCTGGCGCAAGAGACCTTTGTTCGCGTGTTCCAGGCACGGGACAAATTCCGCACGAGCGAAAGGTTTTCCACCTGGCTTTTCACCATTGCGGCCAATCTTGCACGCAATCAGATCCGTTGGCGCACGCGGCATCCGAATGTGTCCATGGATGCGGAAACGGGTGTTGCCGAAGAGCCGCTGGCAAACGTTCTGCCGGCTGCCGGTGCTGCGCCGAACGAACAGGCGGTCGCAGTCGAACGGGCGGCGGCGGTGCGACGGGCCGTCAGCCAATTGTCGGAGGAGTTGCGGGAAGCCATCGTGCTTTGTGAATGGGAAGAAAAGACTGTGGCCGAGGCGGCGGCGATTCTGGATGCGACGCCGAAGGCCATTGAGTCACGGCTGTATCGTGCCCGGCAGCATCTGCGGGAGCAATTGAAGCATTGGCTCTAGCGAGCAAATGGATTCAACACGGAATGCCGCGCCGCCTTGTGGCTTTGTGCGATGGCGCGGGTAATAAATCCCTTGGCCAACTTGACCGCTTCCGTGAGATTTTCGCTTCGGGCCAGAAACGCCGCGATGGCCGCCGAATAGGTGCAACCCGTGCCGTGAGTGGAAACGCGTTTGACTCTCCTGGCTTTTAGAACCGTGAATCGTTTGCCATCAAACAGCACATCCACGGCATCATTGTCCAGTTTGAGATGCCCGCCTTTCAATAATGCGGCGCAACCAAATTGCCGATGGATCTGCTCCGCGGCATCCAGGAGGTCTTCAAGCGAGCGCAGTTTTGTTCCCACCAGCAATTGCGCCTCGTCGAGATTGGGCGTGACCAGCGAAGCCAGCGGGAGGAGTCGTTCCTTCAAGGCGCGAATCGCCGATGGCTTGAGCAAAACGGCGCCGCTCGTGGCGACCATTACCGGATCGACGACCAATGGCGGGCGTTTGCCTGGCTCAAAAAACTCCGACACGACGCGAATGATGTCAGCCGAAAACAACATGCCGGTCTTGACGACTTGGGGACGGAGTTCCGCGAACACGGCATCGATTTGCTTGCGAACCATGTCAGCGCGGGCCGGCTGGATGCCGGTAACTCCTCGCGGATTTTGCGCGGTGATGCAGGTGATGGCAGTGGTGCCGTGGACGCCGAGTGCCGCGAAGGTTTTCAAATCTGCCTGGATGCCCGCGCCGCCGCCGCTGTCGGAGCCGGCAATGGTTAACGCGACGGAAAGTAAGCGGGATTCGGTACGCAAGTTAAGGTCGAGAATGGTAGCAAAACTAGAACTTCACTTCCCAGTGGGGTTCGTGGTCTCGATTCCAGCGGCGGCGATTAAACTCCTGGTTGGACACAAAGTCTTTGTTCTTAACGGTGATCACGTGGCCATCGGCAAAAGTGAAATTCGAACCGCCGTTATGGCGTTCCGGTGACGGCTTGCTATTGATTGAAAGGAGGTAAGCAAACAGGTATTCGTAGCCAGGCTGCGGCATTGAGTCGGCGATGGCGATCATGTCCGCGGGCGATACGACGTCGGAGTCATAGACTGGGGGCATGCGGGTGTAATCATCACCCTGGTTCAGGACCAGTCCAAGGCCGACATAATTGGTCCAGCGGGTGGAATCGGCGGAACCTATTCCGAAGCCATTATAGCCATAACTGAGGCCCGCGAGGCCCCCCGGCTCTTCCTTACTTTTGTAACCGGACGGTTCCCGGTAACCCGCAAAGCCACCCAACCAAATGAGCGCCTCTTCCGGAGGCCACTCGCCTTTGAACGTGGGGCAAACCATGAGTTTGTAGTTGTTCGCGTAGTAGGGAGCGATTGACATGTACCACGTCCGGGCAACGTTGCCATCCACCGTGTAGGGATACCGGCGGGTCTCGTTGACATACATACTTAAGGCCAATCCCAACTGGCGGAGGTTGCCTTTGCAGGCGGTGTTTTTGGCGGCCATTTTTGACCGGGAAAATGCCGGCAAGAGCAAGGCCGCGAGAATCACGATGATGGCGATGACGACGAGCAGTTCAATCAACGTGAAGCCATGTCGCTTCCACGCGCTGGCACTTGAAGGGGCGAGGTTTGGCCGCCGGATCATCATACTCCCTTTTTTAGCATGCATTTCGCCGGATGGCAAAGCCGAGCTTCAGCCGCCGAGATAAGCGCTCTTCACCTGAGGATTCTGGCGCAGCGCCGCGGATTCGTCCTGCACGATGATGCGGCCGGTTTCGAGAACATATCCGTAGTTGGAAACCTCCAGCGCCAGATTCGCGTTCTGTTCCACCAACAAGATCGTGATGCCGTGGCTGCGGTTGATCTCGACAATCTTTTCGAAAATGGTTTTGACCAAGAGTGGCGCGATGCCTAGCGAGGGCTCGTCCATCATCAGGAACTTCGGCTTGCTCATCAACGCGCGGCCAATGGCCAGCATCTGTTGCTCGCCGCCGGAGAGCGTTCCAGCAATTTGTTTATCCCGCTCCTTCAAGCGAGGAAAGGTTTTGAAAACCAGGTCCAGTTCCTGTTCGATGACCGTCTTGTCGCGTTGCAAATACGCGCCCATCATCAGATTTTCGTGAACAGTCAGGTTCGCGAATACCATTCGGCCTTCGGGCACGTGTGACAGACCCAATTTCACAATTTGGTGGGCGGGCAAGCCGGAGATGTTCTGTCCATTCAACAGGATTTCGCCACCGCGCGGACGGACCAATCCGGAGATTGCCCGAAGCGTCGTGCTTTTGCCCGCGCCGTTGGCGCCGATCAAGGTGACGATGCTCCCGGCTTTGACGGAAAGGGAAACGCCCTGCAACGCGCTGATGACTCCGTAACAGACGTGAAGGTTTTTGACCTCAAGCATGCTTCACCGCCTCCTCGCCCAGATAGGCCTCAATGACTTTCGGATTCGCGCGCACTTCTTTTGGCGTGCCTTCGGCGATTTTCACGCCGTAGTCCAGCACCGCAATGCGCTCGCAAATGCCCATCACCACCTGCATGTCGTGTTCAACCAGCAGCACCGCGATTTGAAACTTCTCCTTGATGAAGCGAATGAGCCTGGTCAGTTCGGCTTTTTCCGTCGGGTTCATGCCGGCGGCCGGTTCATCGAGCAAGAGCAGTTTTGGTTTCGTGGCGAGGGCGCGAACAATCTCCAGTCGGCGCTGGCTGCCGTAGGGAAGACTCCTGGCGGGCTCATTGCGTTGCTTGCCCAGGGAGAAAATATCCAGCAACTCCATAACTTGCCGTTCCACTTCGGCTTCTCCGTCGCGAAACCCACGCCCGCGCCAGAGGGCGTCGCGGATGCCATGAGGGCGATGGACCTGCACGGCGGTGCGCACGTTGTCGAACACGCTCATGCTGCCAAACAGCCGGATGTTTTGAAACGTGCGCGCAATACCCTGGGCCACCAACCGATGGGATTTCAATTCCCGGGTCGGTTGTCCTTTGAATAAAATTGTTCCCTCAGTTGGCTGGTAAACTCCGGTGATCAGGTTGAACACCGTGGTCTTGCCGGCACCGTTCGGACCGATGAGTCCGACGAGCTCATCTCCGCCGATTTGCAAATCGACACCCGAAACGGCCGTCAATCCGCCGAAACGGATCGTGACCTTGTCGAGTTGCAGGAGGGCGCTCATATCAACCGCATTGCATAATGCTGCAGACTTTATCGAATCGACCCGCCCGAAGGTCGTCCTCGCGGATGCAGAAGTAGATCGTGCCGGCATCGCCCCACATCACCTCGAGATCACCATCCGTGTCGAACTGCAGAAGCAATCTCCAGTGGTGCGCATGCTCCGCCGCTTGCCGCCAGGTGCGCTTCTCCCCGCCGGCGTCCTTTTCGCATTCGGTAAAAACATTTCCCTGAATGAGTTCCGGATACCCGCCGACCTGATGCAGCCCGTGTTGTTCGCGACGGATTTTCTCAATGAGTTCACTGTGGACTTCAATGAGTGCTTCCGCATCCTCGTCGTTTAAGCCCAACGATTCAAACTCCCTCATCTCCGAATCCGGAATGGTTGGTATGAGCTCGAACTCGACCGGAAATTGAGGCAGCACAAAGTTTGACGGAGGTGCGTTTGAAGGTGCGGGAATGGTCTTCAATCCCGTGTCACGGGTTAGTGTCACGCGGCATTCCATTCCGTAGTCTGATTGGAAGAAATGAAGCATGCCGCTATCGGGCAATAAGGTCGCGTCCCGGAATGGGTTCAGCTCGGTGCAATTGATCTGGGCCAGGAACTGCATCGGTTCGCCTTGATGGGTTGGCCACGATTGGTCTTCGGCCATTTCCGGAAGACCTCCCAGCTTCGACGCGCCGGGAGTTGCTGCCAGTCCGCGGCGAGATTGGCGGGGGCTTCGCTTGAACAAGCCGAACAGAGGTGCACGGTCCGTGGCAATGGTTTCGTAACGCTTTCGCAAGAGCACCCCCGGCTTTGCGATGGCAGGTAATTTTGCGGCAAGCGTTTCTAACCCATCCTGCTTGAGCATTTCTTCCATCTTCGACAGGAATTTCATGCCTTTGCGTTCCGGTTCGTATTTCCAAACGTGAACAGCCCCTGCGGCCGCGCGAGCATCAAAATGACGATCAGCAGGGAATAAAGGATCATGCGGTAATCCGCAAAGCCGCGGAGGAACTCCGGCAGCACGGTTAGCAGCACGGCAGCGATGATGACGCCGACGGTTCGGCCCATCCCACCCAGAATCACCATCACCACGATGTCGATGGATTTCATGAAGTCGAACCCAGTCGGCGAAAGGAACGATTTGTGATGGGCGTAAATACCACCGGCAATACCGGCAAAGAACGCGCCGATGACAAAAGCGGTCACTTTGTAGCGCACCGGATTGATGCCGCTGGCGCCCGCAGCGACTTCGTCATCGTGCACCGCGAGAAAGCCGCGTCCGTAGGTCGAATTCACCAGGCTGGTGATGACGAAGACACAAAGCGCGGCACCGCTCCAGGCCCAGCCGAAACTGGTCCATCGAGGAATGCCCGTCAGTCCCGTGGCAGCGCCGAAGGTTTCGCTGGTTTGAAAAATAACCCGGATGATTTCACCAAAGCCCAGAGTGACAATCGCCAGGTAGTCACCGCGCAATCGCAGTGTGGGAACTCCAACCGCAAGCCCCGCGACGGCCGCCATCGCGCCACCGACCAGTAACGCGGCGATGAACAACAAGGGCTGCGCCCAGGGCGGTACTAGACTCTGCAGGGTGAGGGTCAGCTTGGCCGCACTGTAGCCGCCCACCGCCATGAAGCCGGCGTGACCGAGGCTGAACTGACCGGTGTGGCCATTGATCAGGTTGAGGCTGACGGCAAGGATGATGTTGATGCCCACATCGATGGCGATGCCGAGATAGTAGCGATTGAAGTGCGCCGAAAATGCGGAAATCAGAACCGCAACGGCAATCGCGGCCAGCAACCATCTTTTCGCGCCAGAGTTCATCAAACTTTTTCGGTCTGCACTTTACCCAGCAGCCCCGCGGGTCGGAAAATGAGGACTCCAATCAGAATCGCGAACGCAATGCCGTCGCGATAATTCGACAAGCCCGGGATGCCACCGGCAAAGGTTTCGACGACTCCCATAATCACGCCACCGAGTGCGGCACCAGGGAGATTACCGATGCCGCCGAAGACAGCGGCGACGAATGCCTTCAGACCGGTTTGCACGCCCATGAGCGGATCGATGCTGGCGTAGTTCATGGCAAACAGGATTCCGCCCGCAGCGGCCAGGGCCGATCCGAGGCCGAACGTAAACGAGATAATCGAGTTGATATTCACGCCCATCAGGGCGGCGGCTTGTTCGTTGAAAGCCACGGCGCGCATGGCGGTGCCAACCTTGGTGCGTTGAACGATGAAGCGCAGGGCAGCCAATAGCAACAAGGTGGTGACAAAGACAATTACCTGGTTGCTGCTCAGGACGACGCCACCGAGATGCCAGTTGTTTGCGGGGATGAGGTCGGGAAAATTTCGTGGTGCCGCGCCAAAGACGGCGCGATGCTGGCACGTGTATTCGATGAAGAGAGAAACGCCGATGGCCGTAATCAGGACGGTGAGCTTGGGCCGGTTGCGGAGCGGACGATAGGCGAGAATTTCAATCAGCATTCCCAGGGCGGCGCAGATCGCCATGGCCAGCACGAGCACAATTATTCCCCCCGCATAGGATTGGGCCGGCAAGACGCGATTGACGAGTGGCGAGAGGAAATATCCGGCAAACGCGCCGAGCATGAAGACATCGCCATGGGCAAAATTGATGAAGCGCAGCACGCCGTAAACCATCGTATAGCCCAAGGCAATGAGCGCGTAGATGGCGCCCAGCGCAAGCCCGTTGATGAGTTGCTGGAGGAACTCGGTCATTCGGCGTCGGAAAACAACCCGCGCAGAATGCCCTAGGGCTCTACTGTTTCCAAGTATTTGTACTTCCCGTCCTTCACTTGGAGGATGACGGCAGCCTTGTTGGCGTCGCGATTTTCATCAATCGTGATTTTCCCGGTGACTGCTTGAAGATCCTTCGTAGCCGCCAGCGCATCTCGAATTTTTTGGCCATCGGTGCTGCCTGCTCGCTTGATGGCGTCCGCCAACACGAGCACGGAGTCATAACCACACGCTGCGAGCGCATCTGGTGTCTTCCCATTCCAGCGTTTCTTGTAGTTTTCGACAAATTTCTTGCTCAACTCACTGCCGACGTCTGGATGGTAATGAGTGGAAAAGTATTGGTTCTCCACGGCGTCCTTTCCGATTTCAGTCAGCTTCTCAGATTCCCAGCCATCTCCTCCCACGAACGGTGCGGTTAATCCGAGTTGCTTGGCCTGCACACAAATCAAAGCCGCATCGGTGTAGTAGCCGGGAACGAAGACTGCATCCGGATTGGCAGCCTTGATCGCGGTGAGTTGAGCCTTGAAGTCCTTGTCCCCACCATTGAAATCCAATTCCGCTACGATCGTCCCGCCGTTGGTAAGGAACTTATCCTTTATGTATTTTGCCAGACCTTTGCTGTAGTCGCTCTTTACGTCTGTGAATATGGCCGCCTTCTTTGCCTTGAGAGACTTGCTGACGAAATTTGCGATTACATCACCTTGGAATTTATCCGTGTAGCAAACCCGGAAAATGTAATCGCCGACTTGAGTAACCTTAGGATTGGTGGATGACGGAGAAACCATGGGCACTTTGCTTTGTTGGCAAATGGGTGCGGCTTCCAGGGAGCGGCTGGAGGCGACCTCTCCGAGGATGGCAACGACACCATCCCGAGCGATGAGTTTGTTAACAACCGTAGCGGGTTCCCCGGCCTTGGATTGCGTATCTTCGGTCAACAGTTTCAGTTGGCGGCCGAGCACACCGCCAGCGGCGTTGATTTCTTCAATGGCCAGGATTGTGCCTTCATCGGAGGAAATGCCGAAAGTCGCCTCTTTGCCCGTGAGTGAAGCAAATTGGCCAACCTTGATGGGCTCACCGCCGGCACCATCTCCTCCACCTGATGGCTTGTTGCAGCCGGGAGACGACAGCAGCACGAGTGAGACTGCCACTGTTGACCAAAGAAAACTCTTCAACGGTATGTTCATAAGCTGTGTTCTGCTGTTTCCCGACTGCCAGGCAGGTGCGGGTTCCCTGTCCATTCGCCGGCGCCACGATAGGAAAAGGCCATGGAGTGTTCAACCCCCAAAGGTGGAGGGCGCGAATGGACCGAAAGGTCCACTTATCCACCAAAGATAAAAATTGACGACTGCCCGCACCCTACCTACCGTTCGGTAGCCTTACTGATTCGATGGTTAATCCCAGGACCAACGGCGAGACTCGCCATCAGATTTTGCGTGCTGCCCTCAAGCGTTTTGCGCATGGAGGGTATGCGGCGACGTCGGTGCAGCAGATTGTGGACGACGCGCGAGTGTCCAAGCCGACGCTCTATTACTATTTCGGCGACAAGGCGGAGTTGTTCCAGGCGTTGGTGAATGAAGCGCATGATGAACGTTACCGTCTGTTGCAGGAGGCCGCGGCGCGGGCCAAAGGCGTCCGCACGCAACTGGTGGAAATCCTGGTCGTGCTGTTCGATTACTTCCGCGAGAACCGTGAGCTGATGCGCATTTCGCTGGCCACGGCGTTTGCGTCGCCTGGTGAAGTGCCCGAGGGCTTCAGTTGCAACGAACGATGCGAGCGAAATTTCGAGTTTGTGCACGACCTGATCAAGCGCGGGCAGACCCGTGGTGAGATTGGCAACCGCTTTGACAGTTGTGAGTTGGCCTTCGGTTTTTACGGGCAGGCGAACGCCTACTTGATGATGCACCTGTTAGGGCCGAAATCTGAACTGAACCGCCAGACGGCGGAGCGCATCGTTGATTTGTTCCTCTCCGGTGCGAACGCAAAGAAGCAACCGAAACCGAAAACGATTTCCCGAAAATTATTATGATAAAGAAGATCATTCTTGCAGTGTTGGCCGTGGTGCTGGTGCTGGCCGGGTTGGCCGGTATCAAGGCTGCCCAAATCGGCACGCTCATCGCCTTCGGCAAATCGTTTGTTCCGCCGCCCGAGACGGTTTCAACCACAGTGGCAAAAGAAGAGAAGTGGCAGGAAACAATTCCCGCCGTGGGCTCGATTTCCGCCGTGCAAGGCGTCCGCTTGATGGCCGAAGTCCCCGGAACGGTCGAGGAAATCAAATTCGAATCTGGCGCGATGGTGGCCAAGGGCGATTTGCTGGTGCGATTCGATGTTTCCACGGAAGAGGCGCAGTTGCGCGCGTTGGAGGCGCAGGTCGAGTGGGCGCAAACCAACCTCGCCCGCTATAAAAGCTTGCGCGCTGAAAACACCGTTTCCCAGTCCGAGTATGATCAGGCCGACACGGATCTGAAGCAGAAGCAGGCCAATGCCGATGCGGTGCGCGCCAGCATTGCGAAGAAAATCATTCGCGCACCGTTTGCCGGTCAGCTGGGCATCCGCGAGATCAACGTGGGTGAATATCTTGAAGCGGGAAAACCCATCGTGTCCCTCCAATCACTGGCTCCGGTGTATGCGGACTTTTCGCTGCCGCAACAGGAACTCGCGCGACTCAAGACTGGTCTGGGTGTGCGGGTGACGACCGACACCTACCCAAACAAACAATTTCTGGGCACGCTCACGGCCATCAATCCGGATCTGGACACCGCCACACGCAGTGTGCGCTTGCAGGGGACTTGCGCCAACGCAGAACAACTGTTGCGCCCGGGGATGTTTGCGCGGATTGAAGTGCTGCTGCCCGATGAACATCCGGTGCTTGCGATTCCCGCCACCTCCGTGCTGAGCGCGCCGTATGGTGACTCCGTTTATGTGGTGCAGGAATCCACGAACGCTGCCGGTGGATTGATCGTGCGACAGCAGTTCATTCGCGTGGGCCGGACGCGGGGCGATTTTGTGGCAGTGGAAACGGGTCTCAAGCCCGGCGACCGGGTCGTCACCTCCGGCATCTTCAAACTGCGCAACGGGATGAACGTGGTGGAAAACAATAATCTGAGTCCCAACTCGGAAAAGAAGCCCAACCCGTCGGATAGCTAAACGAATCCAACTTCTACCCCGCGCTCATGAAGTCATTTACTGACATTTTCATCCGGCGACCCGTGTTGGCCATCGTGGTCAACCTGTTGATTCTCATTGCGGGATTTCAGGCCATCCGTTCGTTGAACGTGCGTCAGTATCCGCGCAGCGAGAACGCGACGGTCACAGTCACGACCGTTTATGTCGGCGCGAGTGCCGAACTGGTTCGCGGTTTCATCACTCAACCGCTTGAGCGGGCTATCGCCGCGGCAGACGGCATTGAGTATTTGCAATCCAGCAGCAAGCTGGGGTTGTCCACGATCACGGCGCGGTTGAAGCTGAACTACGATGCCAACAAAGCGCTCTCGGAAATCGGTTCAAAGGTGGACCAGGTCCGCAAAGACCTGCCGCCGGAAGCGGAAGTCCCCATCATTAACATCGAATCCGCCGATACGCGTTACGCGTCCGCTTACCTGAGCTTCACCTCGGAGATTCTGGAAGCGAACCAGATCACGGACTACCTCGTGCGCATCGTGCAGCCGCGGCTGTCGGCGCTGGAAGGTGTGCAGCGTGCTGACATTCTCGGCGGTCGCACGTTTGCGATGCGCATTTGGATGAAGCCGGATCGGCTGGCCGCGTTTGGGATCAATCCCAACGAAGTCCGCCAGGCGCTGGCCGCCAACAACTTCCTTTCTGCCATCGGTCGCACGAAAGGTTCGCTCATTCAGGTGAACCTGACTGCGAACACCGACCTGCGCAGCGTGGATGAATTCAAGAATCTGGTCATTCGACAGTCAGGAGACACGCCGGTCCGTTTGCGCGACGTGGCGGATGTGGCGCTGGGCGCGGAGGATTATGATTCCGAAGTGCGCTTCAGCGGTGAGCGCGCCGTATTCATGGGCGTCTGGGTTTTGCCCAACGCGAACTCTCTGGACGTCATCAAGCGGGTCCGAACCGAAATGGCGGACATCCAGAAGGAACTTCCCAGCGGTTTGTCGGGCCGCGTTGCTTATGATGCGACCGCTTACATCAATGACGCTATCAAGGAGGTCATCAAGACGCTTTCGGAAACCCTGCTCATCGTGGCGATCGTCATCTTTCTGTTCCTGGGTTCGCTACGTTCCGTGCTGGTCCCGCTGGTGGCGATTCCCATTTCGCTCATTGGCGCGGTGTTCCTGATGCAGATTTTCGGCTTCACGCTGAATCTGCTCACGCTGCTGGCGATTGTGTTGTCGGTCGGGTTGGTTGTGGACGATGCCATTGTGATTGTGGAAAACGTCGAGCGGCACGTGCGCGAGGGGAGAAAGCCATTAGACGCGGCGTTGTTGGGTGCACGCGAGTTGGTCGGCCCGGTGATCGCCATGACTATTGTCCTGGCGGCGGTGTATGCGCCGATTGCATTCCAGGGCGGCTTGACGGGTTCGCTCTTCCGCGAGTTCGCGCTGACGCTGGCGGGCGCGGTGTTCATTTCCGGCGTGGTGGCCTTGACGCTGTCGCCCGTGATGTCCGCCAAGTTGCTCAAGCCTGGTGGGGAGGAAGTGGGTCTGGTGGGCCGGATCAATCATGGCTTCGACCGGTTGCGCAACCTGTATGCGCGCGTGCTGGATGTGACGCTGAACGCGCGTCCAGCCGTTTACGTGATTTGGATTGGATTGACGCTGCTCACCATTCCGATGCTGATTATGGCGCCGAAGGAACTTTCGCCAACGGAAGACCAGGGCTTTTCGCTTGGGATTGTGGAAGCTGCCGCAGATGCAACGATTGAACAAACCACGTTCTATACGGACGCGGTGAATCGTGAGTTTTTGAAAACACCGGAGGCGGACCGCACGTTCCAACTCACGTTCCCCGACAACGGCATCAGCGGCCTCGTGCTCAAGCCCTGGGGCAAACGCGAGCGCACGGTGTTTCAAATTGTGCCCGACGTGCAGGCGCGCGTGAACAGTATTCCCGGGATCAAGACGTTGATGGTCACCCCACCGGCTCTTCCCGGCGGCGGCGATTTTCCGGTTGAAGTTCTCATCTGCTCGACGGCCGAGCCCGCGCAGATTCTTGAGTTCGCTCAGCAACTGCAAATGCAGGCGGCGACCAATGGCATGTTTGCCTTCCCGCCCATCATTGATACGAAAGTGGATCAACCCGAGGTCGAACTGGTCCTCGACCATGACAAAGTCTCGGCATTGGGCCTCGACATGCAGACGGTCAGTGCGGACCTCGCCGCCCTGGTGAGTGGAAACTTTGTGAACCGCTTCAATCTCGCGGGCCGCGCTTACAAGGTCATTCCGCAGCTCAAGCGCGTGGAGCGATTGAACCCGGCGCAATTGGAGAACAACTATGTCAAAGGTCCTGATGGCCAGCTCGTGCCGCTCAGCACGTTCGCGCGGTTCGAAAAGAAGACCACACCCCGTGCGCTGAATCGCTTTCAACAGTTGAACGCGGTGAAGATTTCCGGCGTGACCATCCGGCCGCTGGACGAAGCGTTGCGTTTCTTTGAGGACGAGGCCGCAAAAATTTTGCCGGCCGGCTATTCGCTCGATTACACGGGTGAATCGCGCCAGTTACGCACGGAAGGAAACAAGTTTCTCCCCGCGTTCACGTTGGCGGTGATTCTCATTTTCCTGGTGCTGGCGGCGCAGTTCAACAGCTTCCGCGACCCGTTCATCATCATTCTCGGTTCAGTGCCGTTGGCGATGTTCAGCGCGCTGATCTTCTGCTTCTTGAAGTTTCCGAACACGAACCTGCATTACTGGACGGATGGCTGGACGACCACGTTTAACATCTACGCGCAGGTCGGATTGGTGACGCTCATCGGGTTGGTGTCCAAGAACGGCATTCTGATCGTGGAGTTTGCCAACGAACTTCAGCGGTCGGGCCTTTCAAAAATCGACGCCGTGCGCGCGGCCGCGCTGACCCGTTTGCGCCCCGTGTTGATGACCAGTGTGGCCACCGTGGCGGGCCACTTTCCGCTGACGTTGGTGACGGGCGCTGGCGCGGCGGCGCGAAATTCCATCGGCATTGTCGTGGTTGCCGGCATGGCGTTGGGCACCGTTTTCACCCTGCTGGTCATTCCGGCCATTTACGTATTGATCGCCAAACAGCATGCCGGCGAACAAGCGGGAGCCATCGGCAGCGAGTTCGTCTCTCATGGCGAAGAGGACATGGACAACGCGGTTGAGCCCGCACTCACCAAGTAATTATGACGATGAAGCTGCGCATTTTCTTTGTCGCTGCAGTCATCGGCGGGTTTGTCGCCGGTTGCTCCAAAAAGGAGATTCCGGTGCGGGCGGAAGCGGGAAAAGCCGTGCCCGTAACCGTGGCGGAGGTTGAAACCGTTCCGTTGGATCGCAGTATTTCCGTTGTTGGAACTTTGTATGCCAAGGATGAAGCCACCATCGCGGCACAGGTGGAAGGGCAGGTAGAGAAGACGCGCGTGGACTTTGGCGACCGCGTCACCGAAGGCCAGGAACTGGCGTTGATTGACACGACGGCTTACGAATCGCTGGCCCGCCAGTCCGCCGCGAACCTCGCCAAAGCTCGGGCGAGTGCTGAGAACGCGGAACAGAATCTCAAGCGCATCCAGGATTTGCAGAAGGACCGGATTGCGTCGGCCAGCCAGCTCGACGACGCCGAGGCGTTGGCCAAGCAGGCGCGGGCCGAAGTGAACGCCGCAGAAGCGGCCGATGCGATCGCGCAGTTGAATCTCTCCCGTTCGCGCGTGAAAGCACCGTTCAATGGCGCGGTGGCGGAGCGCATCGCCAGCGCCGGCGATTACATGAAGGTGGGTTCGCCACTGTTCCGACTGGTGAACGACTCCGTGCTCAAGTTCATCTTTCAAGTCCCCGAGCGGAACGCTTCGTTTGTCACCAAGAAACTCAAAGTGCAGTTCAGCGTGGACAATTATCCCGGCGAAACTTTCACGGGCAGCGTTTATCTCATCAGCCCGGCGGTTTCAACTGCGTCACGAGCGTTCGGAGTCGGCGCGTTGGTGACCAATACCGATTTTCGGCTCAAAGCGAACACCTTTGCGCGCGGGACGCTCACGCTCGAGCAGAATGTGCCCACGGCCCTGATTCCCCTGGAGGCCGTCGTCAGTTTTGCCGGGGTTACCAAGGTTTTTGTGTTGGATGGCGACGTGGCTCGGGCGTGCAGCGTGAAGGTGGGCCGCATTCAAAACGGGCGACAGGAAATCGTTGAAGGCTTGCGTGCGGGCGAGCGAGTGATTGTAACCGGCCAAAGTCGTTTGAACGACGGCACGAAAGTGGCTCTGCAATCACCACCGGCCACTACTAATTCCGTCGCTGCCTCGCTAAATGAAAAACGCTGAGCCCATGGTCGCCGCTCCCGTGACCAAAGGCGTTGGCATCGCGGACCTGTGCATCAAGCGGCCGGTGTTCGCGACGATGATCAACCTGTTCATCGTGGTCCTCGGTTGGTTTTCGCTCAGCAGCATCGGTATCGATCAATTCCCCAACGTGGAACTGCCCATCGTTACGGTGACGACGACTTTGCGGGGTGCGTCGCCGGAGGAGATGGAGACAAGCGTCACCAAACCGCTCGAGGAAATCATCAACACCATTCAGGGCATCGACGAGTTGAGCAGTGTCACGACCGAAGGCGTTTCACAAATCACCATCACCTTCTTGCTGGAGCGCAATCGCGACATTGCCGCCCAGGACGTGCGCGACAAGGTCAATACGGTGCTCGCGCGGCTCCCGCCGGGAACCGACCCGCCGATCATCGATAAGTTCGACCTGGATGCCATGCCGGTGATTTCCATCAGCGTCAGTGCGCCGCGGGATTTGAAGGAGATCACCTACGTCACCGAGAAATCCATCAAGGAAAATCTCGAAACGGTTCAAGACGTCGGTTCGGTGAGCATGATCGGGGCGCGTACGCGCGCCGTGCAAGTGTCCGTGGATATTGAGAAGCTGCGCGCCTATAACCTCACGATTGCGGATGTGCGCGACGCGCTGCGCCGGCAGAACGTCGAAATTCCCGGCGGCCGGCTGAGCCAAAGTCCGCGTGAACTCACCGTGCGGACCCTGGGCCGGATGATCGAAGTGAAGGACTTTAATGAGTTGATTGTGGCGAATTTTGCGGGTCAACCGGTGTTCCTGAAAGACGTCGCCACCGTCTCCGATTCCGTCGAAGAACCGCGCACGCTTTCAACCGCCAACGGACAGAATTGTGTCACGCTCATCGTTCGCAAACAGTCGGGGAGCAACACGGTGAAGGTGATTGATTCGGTAAAGCAACGCCTGGCCGAACTGAAGGCGGTGGTGCCTTCGGATTTCAAAATGGTAGTCATTCGCGACCAGTCGCGTTTCATCAAACGTTCGCTGGAGGAGATCAATTTCCATTTGCTGCTTGGCGCCATTCTGGTGGCGCTCACGACATTCGCTTTCCTGCACGACTGGCGCGGAACAGTGATTGCCTGCGTGGCCATCCCGACTTCCATCGTCGCCACGTTTGTGCTCATCCGCGCGATGGGTTATACGCTGAACAATTTCACCATGCTGGGCCTGGTGTTCTCGGTTGGCATTGTGATTGATGATGCCATCGTGGTGTTGGAGAACATCCATCGCACCATGGAGGAAAAGGGGTGGGACGGAATTACGGCGGCGAGCTACGCCACGCGTGAGATTGCTTTGGCGGTGATGGCGACGACGCTTTCGCTGGTCGTCATTTTCCTGCCACTGGCATTTATGAAGGGCCGGGTGGGCATGTTCTTCTCCAGCTATGGCGTGACCGTGGCGTTTGCCATCATGGTGTCGCTGTTTGTTTCGTTCACGTTGACTCCGATGCTGTCGTCGCGCTTTTTGCGGCACACCGACGATCCGAAAGCCCGCGAGAAGAAGGCGCATGGCGGGCCGCTCTTGCAATGGTTGTCCGGCCACTATCTGGGCTTGTTGCGTTGGAGCTTGCGTCATCGTTGGGTGGTCATGCTGGCGAGCGGTCTGTGCATCGCGTCATTGGTCGTCCTGGGCAAGCACACGAAGTTTTCGTTTGTGCCGCAGGATGATTCCAGCGAGTTCGAGATCTCGGTTCAAACACCGGAAGGTTCGGATCTCCAGCGGACGGCGGACATTTGCCGTCAGATTGAACAACGCTTGCGGGCGTTGCGAATCAACAACGAGCCGGTGGTGATTGATTCCCTCGTGACGTTGGGGAACACGAGCGGTCGCCTGGGAAAGGCGGAGGGCGATGTGACGGTCGCCACCATTTATTGTCGCCTGCCGGAGCTGGGCGGGCTGTGGGACAAACTGACCGGCACGACGCGGCGCTGGTCGCAGTTCCAGGCCATGGGTATGGCGCGGCAGCTTCTCACGCAGTTTCCGGACGTGCGGTCGAGTGTGCAGTTGATCTCCAACATCAGCAGCGGCGGACGCAATGCGGATTTGCAGTTCAACCTGGTCGGGCCGGACTTGAAAAAGCTGGTCGCCTTCTCGGAGCAGATCATTGCGAGTCTTTCGACCACGAACGGGATCGCGGATGTGGATATGACGCTGGCCAATCGCAAACCGGAATTGCGCGTGGAGATTGATCGCGAGAAAGCCAGCCAGTTTGGCCTGCGGGTTCAGGATATTGCGGACACGTTGCGGACCCTGGTGGGGGGTGAAATTGTGGGGACCTACCGCGAGAACGATGATCTCTATGACGTCTGGCTGCGCGCCGATGCAAAGAATCGAAGCACGCAAGAGGCGCTGGAAGACGTGACGCTGCGCTTGAATACGGGATCGAGCACGGGTCTGGTGCAGCTCGCGAACTTCGTCAACTTCCGCGAAGCCCGCGGGCCGAAT
Source organism: Verrucomicrobiia bacterium (assembly GCA_036274115.1). GTDB lineage: Bacteria > Verrucomicrobiota > Verrucomicrobiia > Limisphaerales > JADLHS01 > JADLHS01. The sequence goes on along the minus strand of DASUGI010000368.1, from coordinate 5,545 downwards.
CAAATCGACCGTTTCCAGCGCCAGCGCAAAGTGACCATCGTCGCCAATCTCACCACGGACAAGGCGCTGGGCGATGCGATGACTGATGTCAGGAGCACCGTTAAGGCGTTGAATCTGCCGCCGGGTTACAATGTGAGTTTCACCGGCCGCGCCAAAACGCTGCAGGAAACCGGGCAGAACTTTCTCATCGCGTTCGGGCTCGCGATGATTTTCATGTACATGATTCTGGCGGCGCAGTTCGAGAACTTCGTGCATCCGGTTTCCATCCTGTTGGCCGTGCCGCTGTCGCTGCCGTTCGCGCTCGTCACGATGATCGCGTTGAACGAGCCGCTGAACATCTATGCCATCTTCGGTTTGTTCATGCTGTTCGGGATCGTCAAGAAGAACGGGATTCTTCAGGTGGACTATACCAATACGCTGCGGGCGCGAGGCATGAACCGCGAAGAGGCGATTCTCCAGGCGAACCGCGCGCGGTTGCGTCCCATTCTGATGACGACGCTGATGCTGGTCGCCTCAATGATTCCCATCGCCTTGGGACAAGGGCCGGGTGCGGCAGGACGCGCTTCGATGGCCAAGGTCATTATTGGCGGACAAATGCTTTGCTTGTTGCTGTCGTTGCTCGTCACACCGGTGAGCTATGCAATCTTTGATGACTGGAGTTCCGGCAGGTTTTTCTCGCGTCGCCGCCGTTCTCAGGCCGTGACCGGTCCGGAGCTTCAGCCTGAGCCGGTTGGAAAATAATCCGCCGAATTTTCCCGCCGTTTTCGGCGTCGAACCAGCCCGTTGAATCGCTGCTGCGGTTTCCGTCGCCATGCGACCAGGGATTGGTTAAACTATTATCATGAATTTTATTCGTCATCGTGCTGGCATATTGTCCGCACTGTGCGCCGCGCTACTCGCGTCTTGCGGCAAAGCGGACAGGGCTGGTTCGCCGCGTTCCGAGGGTGCACCCGCGCGTGCGGTGCGCGTGGCTCGGGTTGAAGCGCGCCCGATGGAGCGCACGTTGCAAGTGGTCGGCAACCTGTCGGCTTATGAAGAAACCACCGTGGCCGCTCAGGTCGCGGGACAGATTGAAAAGTTTCGCGTGGACCTGGGCGACCAGGTGAGCGCGGGGCAGGAACTGGCGTTGATCGACACCACTTCCTACGAGGCGCTGGCGCGCCAATCCGCCGCCAATCTGGCCAAAGCCCGCGCCAACGCGACGAACGCCGCGCAGAATTTAAAGCGAGTCGAGGCGTTGCAGACGGAGAAAATCGCGTCCGGCAGCGATCTCGATCAAGCCGTGGCGGAATCGGACGCGGCGCTGGCGGAAGTCAAAGCGGCTGAAGCGGCCAACGCGATTGCATTGTTGAACGTCGAGCGTTCCCGCGTCAAAGCGCCGTTTGATGGCGCGGTGGCGGAGCGGATTGCAAGTGTGGGCAGTTATGCGGCGGTGGGGACGCCGATTGTACGCGTGGTCAAAACGAATCCGCTGCGCCTGCGTCTCGAAGTCCCCGAGCGCGGATCACCCTTCGTGCGCGTGGGCCAGGATGTCCGCATCACTGTGGAGGGCGACACCAATGTCTATACCGGAAAGCTCGCGCGGGTCGCCCCATCGCTGCGCGAGACCAGCCGCGTGCTGCTGGTGGAAGCCGATGTGCCGGGGCAAGGCAGTTTGCGCCCGGGTTTGTTTGCGCGGGCCGAGATCGTTGTGGATGCCGGCGAACCTTCGTTGAGTCTGCCGCCGGATACGTTGATCACGTTTGCCGGACTGGAGAAGGTTGTTCTCGTTGTCGATGGCAAGGCACAGGAAAAGACGGTGGTGACCGGTCGCCGCGGCAACAACTGGGTGGAAATTGTTTCCGGGCTGAACGAGGGACAGACTGTGGTGGTTGAGCCGGCGGGTTTGCGCACGGGCAATCCGGTGACGGTTACCGCGCCGGCCAGCAACCAGACGGCAGCGGCGAATCCCGGTAGTTGACGCGCGCTCGATGCAAAAGCTTGCCGAAATCTGCATCCGCCGTCCGGTCTTTGCGATGATGATCGTGCTGACGCTCGTCGTCGTCGGCGTGGCGGGGTACGTGAACCTCGGAGTGGACCGGTTTCCTTCCGTTGACCTGCCCGTGGTGCGCGTGGGCGCGTCGTTGCCGGGCGCTTCCCCGGCCGAGATGGAATCCTCCGTCGCACAGCCCATCGAGGAAGTGATCAACACGATTGAAGGCATCAACGAACTGCGTTCTGTTAACAATTCCGGCAATGCCTTCGTTGTGGCGACGTTCAATCTGAATCGCAACATCGACGTCGCGGCGCAGGATGTTCGGGATCGCGTGGGCACCGTGGTGCGCGAGTTGCCGGAGGACATGAACCCGCCAACCATTTCCAAGGCGGACACGGATTTGCAACCCATTCTTTCCATCGCACTTTCCGGCAGCCGTTCGCGGCGCGAGTTGACGGAGATCGCGGACAAGATCATCAAGACGCAAATCGAGCGCTCTCCCGGTGTGGGCGAGGTCAATGTGTTTGGCGGGCTCGCGCGCGCCATCAATGTCTGGGTGGATGCCGACCGGTTGGCGGCGTATCAGATTCCGGTTACCGCCGTGCGCGCGGCGGTGGCTCGACAAAACGCCAACACGCCGGGCGGCAATGTCACCACCGAGCAACGCGAGCAGACCTTGCGGACGATGGGGCGCTTGGACAGTGCGAAGGCGTTTAACGAACTGGTGGTTGCGACACGCAATGGTGTGCCGATTCGCGTGCGCGATGTCGGTTGGGCGGAGGATGGCACGAAGGAACAGCGGTCCATGTCGCGTTTGGATGGCGAGCCCAATGTCACTGTCGAAGTGGTGCGTCAGTCGGGGGCCAATACGGTGGCGGTGATTGAAGCAGTGAAGGAGCGGCTGAAATCGTTGCAGGCGCAGTTGCCCGGGGATTTGAAGCTCCAAATCATCCGCGATCAGTCGCGCTACATCTATCAGGCGCTGCACGAAATCAAAGTGCACCTGGTGCTGGGCAGCATTCTCGCCTGCCTCGTGGTGCTGCTGTTCATGCGGAACTGGCGCGCCACGATCATTGCCGCGGTGGCCATTCCGGCGTCGGTGATCGCATCGTTCGGGATGATGAAGGCGCTGAACTTCACGCTCAACAGTGTGACCATGCTCGCGCTGGTGTTGATGGTGGGCATTGTGATTGACGACGCGATTGTCGTGCTCGAAAACATTTTCCGTTACATCGAGGAAAAAAAGATGCGGGCGTTCGAGGCGGCCAAAGCGGCAACCGCCGAAATCGGGTTGGCCGTGATGGCGACGACATTCAGCCTGGTGGTGATCTTTGTGCCCGTGTCGTTCATGTCGAGTATCTCGGGGCGGTTCTTGTATCAATTCGGGTTGACCGCGGCGGTGGCGGTGCTGGTGAGTTTGTTGGTGTCCTTCACCTTGACGCCGATGATGAGCGCGCGGCTCTTGCGCGTGAAACATCGCCCCGCAAAGGACGGTGAAGGCGAGTCCACTTCACGGTCTGGTTTTTATGCGCGCATTGACCGCACCTATACCGCAATTCTCGGCTGGTCAATGCGTCATCGCTGGCTGGTGGCTGGATTGGCGCTGTTGGTGATGCTGTCTTCCGTCCCGCTCTACAAGTTCGTGCAGCAGGAATATCTGCCCAGCAACGTTGATGAGGGCGAGTTCGATGTCCGCATCACTGCGCCAGAAGGCGCGGGGCTGGGGGCAGTCAATGAGGTGGCGCTTATTGCGGAGGAGGAAATGAAGCGAGTGCCGGGCGTGCAATCGGTGCTCGCGTCCGTTGGCAGCGGTTTCTTTGGCGGGCTGAACTCGGCTAACTTCTTTGTGCGGCTCGTGCCGCATGAGCAGCGGACGTTCAGTTGGGCGCGGTTGCTGCAGTGGCCGCCGTGGAAGGCTTTTGAAGGCAACTATACCCAGCGGGAAGTGCAGCAGGAGATTCGCCGGCGTTTGGCAAAAATTCCCGACGTGCGCGTCGCGGTGCGCAATCCGCAGACCTTTGTAGGTGGGGGCCCGAACTTCGAAATTGATTTCGCCTTGCTCGGGCCGGACCTCGACGTGTTGTACGATTACGCGGAGCGTTTGCGCAAGAAGGCGCCGGAACTGGGACTGCAGGACGCCGACATCACACTGAAGCTCGACAAGCCGGAGTTGCGCGTCACGATCGACCGGGAGCGCGCGGCGGACCTCGGCGTGGACACGGAAGATATTGCCACCGCGCTTCGCATCATGGTGGGCGGCGATGACCGGGTCAGCCGGTTTCGGGACGAGACAATGAATGAAGATTACGACGTTCAGGTGCGCTTGAAGGAAGGAGACCGCAACGATGCCGCCACGATTACCCGGCTGTTTGTCCCGCGCGCAAATGGAGCATTGGCCCGGCTCGATAACGTGGTCCAACTGGTTTCCACCAACGCGGCCTCGCGCATTGATCGACTGGATCGCCAGCGCCAGGTGAGCCTGCGTGCCGCAGTGGCGCCGGGTTATGCGCAGGCGGACCGCATTGCGGCGTTGCGCGCGGAGGTGGACAAGATGGGATTGCCCACCGGCTACTCAACCAGAGTTTCCGGCCGGGCGCGCGAGTTGGAAACCACGTTTACGGAATTCCTCTGGGCCTTCCTGCTTTCCGTGATCCTGATGTATGTGATTCTGGCGGCGCAATTCGAGAGCCTGGTTCATCCGTTCACGATTCTGTTGTCGCTGCCGTTGTCCGTGCCGTTCGCTTTCGTGTCGCTTTTGATTGCGAGCCAGACCATCAACCTGTACTCCGCGCTGGGGTTGTTGGTTCTTTTCGGCGTGGTGAAGAAGAATGCCATTCTGCAGATCGATCACATGAACAAATTGCGGGAGCAGGGGATGGACCGGCTCGCGGCGATCATGCTGGGCAATCGCGAACGGCTGCGGCCGATTCTCATGACCACGATGACACTGATTGCGGGCATGTTGCCGTTGGCACTGGGCACCGGCCCTGGTGCGGAGGAACGTCGCGCGGTGGCGGTGGTCGTCATTGGTGGGCAGGCGCTCTGTCTGTTGCTTACCCTCGTGGTGACGCCGGTGGCTTATTCTCTTCTGGACGATCTCGGCCAAAAGCTCCGGTGGAAACACTGGCGGATTGAGCCGGAACCCGTGCAGCGCTCGTCCGCCGCCTAGGGCGATCTGTCAAGCCCCATTCGATTTGCCGAAATCGACTCCCAATAGCAAGAATTGCACTGACAAAAACAAAATCCGGGTTTCGGTACCCGCCACAGGAGGTTTTAATTGACGGGAGAAAAAGGATCGGGTAATTCGTCCTGAACTTTGCTGCGGGATTTCTTATGAGTCAGTCACATGTCTTCATTTGTGGAGTGATCTTGGCGTTGCCCTGCGTGCTGCTTGCACAACCAAACCGGCCAACGTCGAAAATTCCGTTCCTAGTGTAGTGTCTCATAAAAGACTTTACTAACAAGCGCGGGCGTGCCAGAATTCCAGCATGGCTCGACCCAAACTGCCTCTACACCTATCCACTGAGCAACGAAGCGAACTGCTGCGCTTGGTCCGGGCGCCCAGCACCC
>DASUGI010000367.1:0-35664 GCA_036274115.1 Verrucomicrobiia bacterium | reverse complement strand
GCAATCGCGCGGGCCCGGAACGGAGACGTGTGGGCGGCGTCGGAAGGCGCGGGCCTCTACCGCCTGCAGAATAATTTGTGGACCAATTTCAGTGTGGAGTCCGGGCTCTCAAACACCTTCGTCTGGTCCGTAACCGAGGATAGCCGCGGGAACATCTGGGCCGGCACGTGGGGCGGCGGGTTGTTTCGACTCGACGGTGATCGATTCGTGCGCCAGTTCGATCTGGATCAACGCGGCGAAGCCGTGACCGCCTTGCACGAGTTTCCGGACGGCACGCTGTGGATTGGGAGTTCGGTGGGTTTGATTCGTTGGTCGAATAACAAGCTCGAACGATTTGCTGCATTCGGAGGCGCCGCCGCTGGCGATGTCCGTGCGCTTGCCGCAGGCCGGGATGGGCAACTCTGGGTGGGCACGCAAGGCAGTGGCCTCGGTCGATTTCAGGATGGCAAATTCCAAACCATAGGACAAACCAACGGACTGCCTCCTGACGACATCCTTTCACTGTACGAAGATGCGGATCGCACCCTCTGGATTGGCACATTTGACCGGGGCATGGGCCGCTACCGCGATGGGCGTTACACGGCCATTACCATGAAAAATGGCCTGCCGAATAACGTCATCGGCCATATTGAAGATGATGAAATGGGCAACCTCTGGCTGAATACCCAGCGAGGGCTGGTCCGAGTCAGCAAAAAGGATTTGAATGCCTGCGCGGATGGCCACCTCCGGAATCTTTCCACGCTGGTCCTTGGCAAAGGTGATGGCCTGCCGACTCTCGCCGGCTCCAGTGGCTTTTCCCCATCGGGCTTTCGATCGCCCGATGGCCGGCTGTGGTTTCCCACCGCGCGCGGCATTGCGGTAGTAAAGCCCAGGGCAGTACGCACCAACAACGTGCCGCCTTCAGTGCGAATTGAAGAACTCTTCGTGGACAGTCAACCCGCAAACGTTGTCGAATTGCCGGCCAGGTCCTCGGCCATTCAAAGCAACCAGCCACTCCGCGCCATCGAACTTCCACCCGGGCGGCATCAACTCGACATCGCGTTTACCGGGGTTAGTTTTACTTCGCCCGATCGCGTGCGGTTCAAGTATCGGCTCGAGCCATTGGATAAGGACTGGACGGACTACGGCACCAGCCGGCGCGTCACCTATTCGTTTCTGCCTCCCGGCAAATACACCTTTCGCGTGAATGCGTGCAATAGCGACGGGCTTTGGAGCGAAACGGATGATGCCGTAGCCATCAACGTTTTGCCGTATTTCTGGCAGACCTGGTGGTTTAAAACGATGCTGGGCGTGGTTGGCGTTGGTGTCGTGGGATATGGCTTCTATTTCGAATCCCGCCGGCGTTTGCGGCTTAAACTGGAACGCATCGCCCGCGAGCGCGAACTCGAACGCGAACGGGCGCGGATTGCCCAGGACATACACGACGACCTGGGCGCCAGCCTTACGCGAATCGGCATGTTGAGCGAATCCGCCACTGAAGATCTGCAAGATCCACCACGAGCGGCTGCCAGTCTGAACCAGATCTATTCCACCGCGCGCGACCTCACGCGCGCCATGGACGAAATCGTCTGGGCCGTCAACCCGCGACACGATACGCTGGACAGCTTGACCAACTACATCACCCGTTTTGCGCACGACTTCCTCAGCGCCGCGCACATCCGATGTCGCCTGGATGCGCCCATGCAAGTGGCGGACCTTACCGTGCGTTCGGAGATCCGCCACAACCTGTTCCTCGCTTTTAAAGAAACACTGAACAACGTTGCCAAGCATTCCAAGGCCACCGAAGCGCGCATCAGCATTGATTTGGCTCAGCATGGGTTCAGACTGGCGGTGGCTGACAATGGCTGCGGTTTTGATCCCGCTTGCACCCCCGTGCGACCCGCGAATGGACGAATGGTCTCAGGCTACGGCATCGCCGGAATTCGCACGCGCCTGGAACAAATCGGAGGCAATGTTAGCATCACCAGCCAGCCGGGAAAGGGAACGCAGGTTGAACTGTTCATTCCGCTGCCTGCGATTGGCGGCGTGTTGAGCCACAATTGATTTCTTCTTTCATCGCTTAGTGTCGTCAGAAATCACTACAATCCGGTTAAGGCGTAATGTGTTATGAGTAAGGCAGTGTCAATTAAAGTCTCGATCGTAGAGGACGACCCTAAAGCCCGTGAGATTCTGGTAGATTGGATCAACCGCGCCGAAGGCTTGCGTTGTGTCAGCAATCACGGGTCCGGCGAGGATGCCTTGGAGTCCGTGCCCGGTCTGAAGCCGGAAATCGTCCTCATGGACATCAACCTCCCGGGCATGAATGGCCCCGAATGTGTCCGCCGTCTTAAGCCACTGTTGCCGGACACACAATTCATGATGCTCACGGTTTACGAAGATTCCGACCACATCTTCCAGGCGCTTCAAGCCGGCGCCACCGGTTATCTCCTTAAGCAAACTCCACGAGCGACTCTCATCAGCGCCCTCCGTGAAGTGAAAAACGGCGGCTCCCCCATGACCGCCAACATCGCTCGCAAAGTCGTCAAAGCATTCCATCAAGTTTCCGCGCCCGAACCCACCACCGCTGAATTGTCCGCGCGCGAAAGCGAAGTCCTTCAGCTCCTCGCGCAAGGCTATCTTTACAAGGAAATCGCGGACTCTCTGGGAATCAGTCTGCCTACGGTGAACACTTACATCCGGCGCATCTACGAGAAACTCCACGTCCGCTCGCGCGCCCAGGCTATTGCGAAGTTTGCCTACATCCCTCTGGCCGGTGAACGCGTCCCCAATCCCACCCCCCGCTCCTGACTCTCCCTCCTTCTCCTTCCTACTCTCACTCATACTCTTAATCTTAATCCGACCCTCCTCCTCCAACTCCGGATATCGGATCACTAAAATCTGAAGGGTTCACCACTTAACCTTTCTTAACCATCCAACCACATCGCCACCGGACCAGCAATCAATCAGGTCGACGGCGTTGCCAAAATCAATCAGCTCCTGCGATCGCTGCCACTCGTCGAGCTTAATGTTTGTGTCCGCGGGAAACACCGGCGCGATGCGCTGGTAAGTGCCTTTGAGAATGTGCCGGCATTGAAAGTCCGCGATGCCCATGCTCGCATCCAGCAACAAATTAACCAGCGGCTTGGCCCACTGCGCCAGTCCCCAATCCAGCTCTCTCCCTTTGATGTAACTCAGATTCGTCCCCGTTCCGAGCGAGAGCACATGAATGTCACTCAGCGCCGGGGCCGGGTCGGCGTTGCGCTCATCCTGCGTTTGCGCCACCGCGGCCATGCTGGGGTTGTTCGCCACCACCCCGCCGTCAATGAAACCGTTATGCGACGGAAAAAACGTCGGCGCGGCGCTCGTCTCCAACGCCACGTCCACCACGAACTCATCGCCATCGGTGTCTTCACCCGGAAAGTTGTGAAAGAACTTGGGACTCCACGTGCGCTTGCTGGCGTCTTTCGCCTCGTTGTCCAGATCGAAGGAAGGAATCAACACCCGTTTCTGCAAATCCTTCAAGCGGGTGTCCTTGAAAATGCGCCTCAGGATTTTCTCCAGGTTTTTCTGGTCGTAATCCGCTCCGGTCACGCCGCCGATGTCGCGGATATCATCCCACCAGGAATCGTCAAAAATATCTTTTCCATTGTCACGGTAGAGAGAAATCAGTTCATCCACCGATTTCCCGGCGGCGAGGCCCAGCGCAATGATGCCCCCGGTGGAAGTGCCCGCCAACAGGTCCGCGCGTTGAACGAGAGTGTTAACCTGCGTTTCAAGGCGCTTCAGAATGGCCAGAGTGACCAATCCACGAATGCCGCCACCGTCGAATGAGAGAATCCGATACATAGCCGCCTCCTTTCATTGTTTGTTTCGAGTTTGGGTTGCACAGCTTGATAGCTTTCATCAATCCATCGAGTCAAGTTCAAGGGGACAGGTGATAGTTGATCTTTCCCTTATCATCCACGACGAGATGGCCAGCCCGACCCAACAATGCGATGAGGTTGGTAATCTCCGCCTCAGTCCGCTTTTTACCCAGGTGCGCCACTAGATAGCTGATCAGCTTCTTGTGAGTCCCGGGACGCTTGGTCGTGGGTTTGCGCAAATGCTCCAGAACTTTCTCTTCCAACTTGTTTAAATCGGTCTCCGGCTTCGGTTCTGGATTTGGCGTGAGAACTGGATGCTTCGCAGTTGGAGACGCAATGGGCTCGGCCGGATTCGGGGCGGCCGGCAACGTGAGTGCAGCAAAGTCAGCGTGCCGCCGAATCCGGATGCGCTTGGTGCGCAGATGTTCGATCAGCGGATTATAACCCGTATCCTTTGACACGAGATGAAAATAGCCGCCGGGGTCAGCCAGCACCGCACGCCCAAGATAGTACGCGAGGGCGAAGTCCAGTGCATTGCGCCCCGGCGAAGTCAGGCGGATGAATTCCACGTTGGCCGCATGTTGCAAAAGCTTTTCCACAAGCGTCACGTCAAGCTTTGCCTTCTGAGGACCTAACAGCAACGTCACATGAACGGTCTTGTCGCCAAACACAGCCGGGTCCACCTCCCGGACGTTCTCGCAATCCACAAAGATGTGGTTCACCGGCGGCGGGAGTTCATCAGGTTGAGAGGTCATGGGTTTGTTGTTCACAAGGCGAGGAGTGGTGGAGGTGGCATAGATGGTTCGCGCGGCGTTAGGTTCATAATGACCGGTTTTTCCCCGCATGATCGTTCAGCACGGTGAGCGCTTCAGCCGCACGTGCTGACGCAAGGGGCAAGTTAAGGCGGTCACGGGCATTCGCTTCGTCGAGAATGTCTACCTCAAGTGCCGCATCAAACTTCTCGAATATCTTTACGGTCATGTGTTGCGCCAAATCCAACGCGTTGTGCCTTCCTCCGCGGATGGATTCAAGATGCCCGCGCCAGCGGTCGAGGTTGGTTTTCTTATAGGTTATGGATAACAGATCAGTTTCCGCTGAAATGCCATCGCAACGTGCATGCAGCGCCAACGTGCGTAGACCTCGTGTGCCAAGCCACGGAAACCACTGAATCGATTCTTCGTGGGCAACATAGCCGACCGCAAGGACCCCTGACCTTAAGGCAATTGTGCGTGCGGCTTTGAGGAGCATTTGCGCCGCGCTATCGAGATACGCCGGCTCATCCGAGTCCGCAAGCACGGCACGCATTTCCTCAATGACTCGGTCGTGTATCTCGCCACCGGCACTCCGAAAGATGGGCGACTTGCCGCCTTTTGCCGGAGTGACGAAGACGGTCTTTGCCGTCGCATTGATGTCGCTTACGCACCATCGGCGACCCCCAAGAATGAGGTTTTCGCCGATAGGCGGAATAAGCGTGCTCTGCAGTTTTCCAATTTCTTTACCTTCATGACGGACGATAAATTCCTCGGTCGACATAAAAGCCGCGTAGAAATCGCGGTCGGATGTTATGCGTTCACCCTGGGGTGTGAGGATCAGTTCACCCGTGGGCATTTGCTCAATCAACTCACACTCCCCGAGCGAGTGAAGCACGCGACGAAACATTGTCTCAGTCACAAGCCCAAACGCTCCATCCTTCACCAAGACTGTTAACAAAGCCGTGGCTCGCATTCCGCCGGTTTCGCGAAGGCAACTCAGAATCTGATGAACGAGCGTGCTGAGGTGGAGTCGATCTCCGTCGTGCGGCTCAAGCCACTTGGCGAGCATCAGCCTAGTGAGCGCGACAGCTCGAACCAGACTAGGAAACATCAGGTCAGTCAACGAACTCGCCGAGTGAGGTGATTCGTCACGTGAATAGAGACACATCCGCGCCGGTTCGCCTTCGCGCCGACCAGAGCGCCCCAGGCGCTGGCGCATTGAAGCCACGCTCCAGGGTGGATCAAGCTGCGCGACTCGCCGCACGGACCCAATGTCTATGCCCATTTCGAGTGTGCTAGAGCAAAGCACGGTTGCCGGTAGACCGCTCTTCAAAACGGCCTCTGTGTCCTTACGAACCTCTTTAGACAGCGAGCCGTGGTGAACGTGAAACGGGTCACGGGGCAATCGCAGCTCGCTTACGCGCGTGTGCAGCCGGTCGGCAAGAACCTCCAATCCTTGCTTGGCATTGCCGAACACCAGGTTCGTGTGCTGTACACATGTACTGAGAATATCAGAGGCAATGTCATCAAGCTCGTCGCCAGCAGCCGCTGCGATTACTCCCTCCGAATCGTGCAACTTTAAGAGTGGTTTCGCCTGTTGTACCTGCTGCTTTGTGAGCGAGGCAGTCATAGCAAGCACCGCACTTGGATTCCAACGGTTAGCCGTGTCATCCTGGTCGCGAGATAGGAAGGCTTTAATTCCAAACTTCACCGCTTGGTCGCCCTTGCCTTCGATGATGCTCACCGTATCGGGACAGTCGGGAGCAAGAAAGGCCCGTGCTCCTTTCGGGTCGCCAAGAGTGGCGGACAGTCCAATGAGCCGCGGTTTGCGTCCGACCGCCGCGCTAAGGCGAGCCAGCAGACTGCGAAGATGCACGCCCCGCACATTGGAAAGGAATGAGTGCAATTCGTCGATGACGACAAAATCCAAGTCGGCGTAGATGCGCCTCAGCTGATTCGAAAAGTTAAGAAAGTTTGATTCCAGCGACTCCGGCGTAATCAGGAGTATGCCGCCAGGTGAGTCGCGAAACCTCCGCTTTTCAGTGGTCGATGCTGATCCATGCCAGCGATGGACGGGAACTTCGACATCAGCGCAAAGAGTTTCCAGACGTTCAAATTGATCATTAATGAGTGCGACTAGCGGGCCAACGTAGAGCGCCTGTACTGAAGGCCGCGGATTCTCGGCCAGGCGTGAAATGATAGGAAGAAACGCAGCTTCCGTCTTTCCTCCCGCGGTGTGGGCGCACACAAGTAGATGATCACTTCCGCGAAGTATGGCTTGAATGCCTTGGGCCTGGATCGAGTGCAGCTCTTTCCAGCCCCGCTTAAAAACAGCCTCCTGAACTCCCGGATGCAGCAGCGAAAAGGCGGCTGAGCTCATCAGAGTTTGAAAGTCTGGAGATCGCCGTCCTCATCAACGGTTGGTGGTGCGCCCAGAGCAAGTTCCTCCTCCACCGACGTGGGCGCTTCCTGTTTCTTAATGAAACTCACCCCGACAAACTCCTGCCACTTGCGTCCCGGGTTTTGCTCCAAGACATTAAGGAGGCCAACAAACGAGCGCACAACATCGCGCGGCGTTTTGAAGTACTCAGCGCCAAGAGTTTCATTGGCACGCTGCAGGACGGCGACAAGTGCATCGTCAGGAACAATATACTTGTTCGCATCACCGGCAGCGTGAACATGGCGAATGTTGCGGAGTAAGACGAATAGATCTTCCGGCGTGAGGTTTTGCAGGCGCACGACTGGGCCAGAAAAATCTCGGATATCAGCACCTGCGAAACTGTTTTCCACGAGCCGCGAACGCAGCGCCTCGTAACTATGCAATCCACGTCGTTTGTCCTCTAAACACTCGTCGGTTCCCGCGAGGAGAAAGCCGATGTTTGCTGCGCCGCCTTGATAGCAGTCATTGATGATAGCCAGCAACGCTTCGTAGTTAGCCTGACGTGAGCGGGTGTTCGGCAGTCGATGTGAGAGCACAACAAGTTCATCCATGCCGACAACTAATCCGCCGAAACCCGCTTTAGCGCAGAACGCCGCCATGAGCTTGAGGCTGTCGTAGAAGTTTTCGTCTTCGATGATCTGCCGTACGCCGAGGTCTTCGCGGGCCTCGGTTTTAGTAGTGTATTCGCCGCGCAGCCAGCGAAGTGCATTTGACTGCAACTCCTCATTGCCGCTCGCGTGACCCTCGTAATACTTCGCGATCACTTCAGCGAATGCGAAGCCGCCCACATTTTCCTGCAAGTCGCTCAGATCCTCGTGAATGCGGCGCTTAACGTCCTCTGCGCTGCCTCCTGCTTGGGTGACCTTGTGATGAACGTCGGAAATCCACCCCTCGCATAAGTTCCGGAGCGCGCCGCCATCGGGTTTAGACTTAGTTGCAAGGTTTCGCATCAACTCCGAGTAGAGAGCGCGCGCCTCGCCACCCGTCGAGCGAATACGACGCTCCATCGTGATGTCCGCCTGCACGACAACAAGCCGCTTTTGGAGGGCGAGGGTACGAATGAGGTTTAAAAAGAAACTTTTCCCACTGCCGAAGCGGCCCACGACGATGCGAAAAGCCGCGCCTCCTTGCTCAATTCGTTCAAGGTCTTTGAGCAACGCCGCGACTTCATCTTTGCGCCCCACTTGAAGTAGGTGAAGCCCAAGGCGCGGAACTAGACCAGCCTGGAGTGATTGAAGAACTGCATCGCGCTCCCGACGTTTGATGTCAGCCATAACTCAATTTGTTAGGATGGAAGTATTCACGGTGATTGGATCTTCACCTTCGAGCAAGAAATCGCCGAGGTGCTCATCCGCCCATTCATTGAGGGCATCAAAGACCCCGAGCGGCATAAGCTTGAATTCAGCGGCAAGCTGATGAAACTCGGCACGCGTCCAACTTGATCTCGCAGTGACGCGAACCGCTATCGGTTGAAACTTGGTGTTCAGAGTTTTCAACCAAGCGGGAATTTCAGGTTGCTCCGCTGGTGGCGGCGAAATGGTCGACGCTGGTGAAATTGCAGCAGCAGCGGATCGCTCGGGAGGTTGCGCCTCTTCCTCTCGCATCACGGCGGAGAGTATTCCAATGACTTGGGCTGTCTCGTTCGAGATGGCGGCAACGCGAGCCATGTCCAGCTTGAACGCGGGAGCTTTGGGTGCAGCCTGTGCGGTGGCTCTGGTCGGAAGCGGTTCGCCTGGTTCGGTAGGCTCAGCCTCTTGCACCGTAGCCGCCTCGAACGTGGCGCCGAGTCGCCGAAGAATATCCTCCAGTCCCGACGGCGGTAGGTCGAGCGACTTACAAGCACGATCAAGCGCTGCCCACTCGCTCGAGCTGATTATTCCATCCGCACCAGCCACGCAGACCAACACTTCGCCGACCATCTGACGATTCTCGACCGGCAATCGCTTGGCCAAGCGTGTGAGTGGACGCTTCGCGAGATGTGGATTGCGACAAAGCAGCCTCTCGAAGAAGTGAAGTCGCTGTCGCTCGTGCGGCGTAAGAGTTGAGTTCTTGTGGATGAAGTTACGGGCGACCTCCAATTCACCTTCAGTGGGATGATCATCGGCTGCCGCAATCATCACACAAAACTGAAGCAGCACCGAAGCGCCAACATAGGCGTCCGTCACGGCCTCTGAGAGTGGTCGAAAAAGCGCGACTTCGTCCTCTGTTCGGTAGGCCGGACCGCCAAACCCTGCATCGGGTTCAATGGCTAAATTCCGCGCCCTGACGGCGCGGGCGAGTTCTCGGCTCAGCGATGCGGAGTATTTCTCCTGAGCAGGAAAGCCGAGCAGTGAGGCGAGGGAGCCCAGCTTCAGAAAATGCGCTTCGGTTGTACCGGCAATGCTTTTCACTAACTCTTGCCATTCATCAAGTGCACTGGAATTGCTTCCGCCGATGTCTTCGGCCCGGGAGAATCGGTCGTCGTCTCGGTTGAGCGCTGACAACGCCGTGATGGCGCGCAAGCCCGCAAGCTTTTCTCCCGCGATGCCGCCGAGCGAATCGAAGCAGGCGCGAGCTTCAACATGGCGGAGATTGATTGTTGAGAAAGTCGTGCGGCTCGCGCGTACCGACATCACACACGGCGTCTCGGCAACACCGGTACCGGGATTGACCGTGTGGACGATGCCGTTGAAAACGATCGTCTCGAGCACACGCACAACATCGGCTTCGAACAGCTCGTGTAGTGTGCGAATGGCAATTTGGCAGAGGACTCCATCGTAAAGCTGATCGGCTTGGCGCTTGTTCATTTCTGTCTCTACGAATTCGCCCTTTGAACGGACATACTTAACTTCCGTAAGTAGCGGCAGATCCGGTGGCGCTGGTAACTGATACTCCACAATCAGTGACTTCCCCGCGGGGTCATAATCTAACTCGAAATTCTTTGGGCAGCACTCGGGATAGTTCGACTGAGAGAGAACTAGGTCACAGTAATCGAGAATCGCTTCGTGGTTGCGATTCTGATAATCAGCGCGGCGGCGCTCGATTGCTTCATTGTGTTTGCAGCGTGCGGCCTCGTAATCATCCGCGCGCCGCTTCCAGTCTTCGAATTGGCGGACATTGGTCTCGTAGATCTGCTGATTGGATATTTCAATAGAGGCCACACGTTCGCGCCATTTAGCGTGGTCAGCCTGGAAGAGCGCATCGGCGGCCTGTTGTTTTTTCTCAGCTGCCGATCGCAGAAACTTGTCAATCAGGCTCAGTTGCGGGCGATACCACGCATCGTCAGGGTTTGGCTCTTTCGGGATGGGATGATATGGCCGTTCTTGGGGCTGCGGTTGGGAAAATGGTTGGTGTTGCTTAAGCGTTTCCCAATCAATCCGGTCATCTACGCTCAACGTTGCCAGAAGGAGACCGCGCAAGTCTTGGATAGCTTGTTGCGCTTCGCGAGTCCGTTCATCCGCTTCACGCAAACTGTCTTCAAGCTCCCTTTTCCGTTCATCCCGCTCGCGGCGCCGCTCGGCCACCTCTAGTTTCTTCGCGTATTGCTCGTTCCAAGCACGCTGTTGCGCGTGGGCTGCAGCTTCAACTAAATGACGCTCCGCACCGCGGATTGTGCGGAACTTGCCAAGTCCATCGTGACGAACCGTTACGTGGTAGTAATATCCAGACATAATGCAAATCGGTTCAACCAGTCAGGTAAGAGACATTCCATGTATCACCCGCGACCAAGGCTGGAGTGATGAACTTGGTCTGGATGTCCCGCTCCGATAGAGACTTCTTCTCGGCAGAGGTCATGGCTGAACCGCTTTGCAGATTGCGCGAATCGTAAAGACGACAAGGATTTAAGCAAGGCTGGAGTGAACGCCGGTGAGCCAGGAGCCATGCGAAACCGCATTGCGATCGTCTATTTCGCGCGACGGCATTTACTACTGCCCGAGTCGACGAACGAAACGCCAAAGTTTCGTGAAAGAACTGAGGGTAGTTTTGTGTCCGTAGTACGTCAGCGGCGGGGGCAATTGCAGATCTGGATACGGCACGTAGTTGTCCCGGGGAAATGGGGAGTCACTAAACACGAGTTTCCAAAGATAAGTAAATGGGCCCGCATTCGCTTCAACGCCGGAGAATTCCTGCCGGGTGAGAGAAAACTCAAATTCGCGTGGAGATGTTTCCAGTGTTCGCACGTAGCCCTCAAAGGCCTCGTACCGTGGAGAGTCCGTGTACATCAACCGAAGTCGTCCCGGTGAAGGAATGGTGAACTGGAACTGGATGCCGGCATAGATTGTTTGGCCATAGCCGTATGTCATTTCGCCATTGCCTTGCGCGTGAAATTTCAAGCCGATGAGGCTGTTGTAATCCCAAGGTGTAGCTCGCCAGAATTGTCCCGCCGACAGGATTTCAATCTCTGCCGCGATGGTCGACGGAGCATTTGACTGGTTCTGAGCCATCCGTGTGGGGGCCTCACTTGTCCATCTCATTCATTTGTTTTTCCATGGCCTCCATCTGCTTTTCCATTTCCTTCTCCATTTCTGCCATCCCCTTCTGCATCTGTTGCATCATTTGCATTTGCGTGCGCATCTGACGTTGCATTTGGCTCATGGCTCGTTCCTCGGGTGTCTGGCAGCCAGTGAGCCCAAGGCAAATGAGGCAAGCAATTGTTGGAACGATCAATGTCTTCAAGTCAGGCCGTAAGTTCATAGTTTGTCCCTTTTGAGCAGAATGAATTCAAGACTCGGGAATCCGACGGAACAAATCAAGGCAACAAGAACACTGTGCATGACCGGAGCTGCAACGATGTCGCACCGATCGTGTTGAACGGGCGTATCGCGATCGTCTACACGAATTCTTGCTCCACTGACCATCCAACCATCGTTCGAACACCTCACCCTACGCTCTCCCCGATCGAGGCGGAGAGGGCGTCTCTTCCCGCACTGGATCGCGCGAGGCCAGTTCGCCCTGGCGTAACGTGCGTCCCAATTGGGTGCGGCGCGGGCCTTGAGGCCGTTTGCGTCGCCGCGGCGTATCCGCCAAATCCATCAACGACTTTGCCCCGTGATCCGACGGATTCAAGGGTGCGCGTTGGTTGCGCAGGGTGAATCGCTGGTCCAGCGCCTTGTTGATCGAGCGGCGTTTGCTTCGCGCCGCTTTTCTCACCGGTTTCATGGCGCAACAACTTAACCTCCGAACGCCCGCAGCGCGTTCACGTCTTGTCCGCGCGTCTTTGGGGTGAACGCCCAAGTCGGTTACGCCCAAAGCGCCTCTACTCTTCAGTATGAAGACTCGGCCTGAGGAAATATCCGGCCCGGAAGGAGTAAATCCTTCCCTGAAGCTCGTAGTCGTCGCCGACCTCGGCCATCTCAAGGCGTATCGACTGGAAGAGCGACCGGAATTCAGCCGTCCCCGCATGGAGCTGATTCAAGCCATGGAGACCGTTGAGACGCGCCACCTGCGCGAGGACGTAACTGACCAGGCCGGCCGTTACCGCAAAGAGCCCGCGGTGGCCGGCGCGCTTTCCGATGGCGAAGAGCACAATGCCAGTTTGGAACGGCGAAACCGCACGGTGAGAATGTTGGCGGAGACCATCACCACCTTGATGGCGCAGGAGCACGTGCTGGCTTGTTATCTTGCCGCCGACCCGCGCATCAACCAGTCGCTCCTGGGCGAGATGGATCAAAGAACGCGGTCAAAGATTCAAAAGAACATTCCCGCCAACCTCAGCAAGCTCGAGCCGGAGGAACTCGTGGAACGGTTCTCGCGATTTAACAAGCGGCCTGAGATGGGGTGAATTGCCGGGTTGAATTCCAATCGCTCGGAGTATGTTAGAACGCTCCGGTGAGGCGGTCAGACCCCAACTCTAGCCAGGAGTGGTGGTTGGTTCCTCCGACTCTTGACTCTATGTAGGAGTCCAGCTTTCCCTTGCCGGAGCACTGAATCCCAGGAGTTCATGTTATGAAAAACAGACGACACATCGGAAACGGTCTTGCTAATCGCGCCCAGCCCCTGCTCCACCAGCGCGGCCCCGAAACGCAAACCTTCGAAACCATTCTTGACGAAGTGCCGCTCGCCTTGAGCCGCCAGGTGCGTGGGGAATCGGTCCATGCCCTGAACCAGGTGCTCGTGGACACCATCATGCTGCGCGATCTCTACCAGAAATGTCATTGGCAGGTGAGCGGGCCGACCTTTTATCAACTGCACCTGTTGTTCGACAAACATGGTGAGGAACAAACTAAACTCGTGGACAAGATTGCCGAGCGTATCCAAACGTTGGGCGGACTCGCCGCCGGCATGCCCGATCAAGTGGCTGAGATGACGATGATCGAACGACCTCCCCGTGGCCGGGAGGCAGTGCCGGTACAGATCTCGCGGTTATTGGAAGCGCACCAGGCGATTATGAAGAACGTTCGCGCTGCCGCCCGGCAAACCAGCAAGAATGGCGATGAAGGCACGAATGACCTGCTGGTCAGCAGCGTGCTGCGTCGCAATGAGGTTCAGGCATGGTTTCTCTACGAGCACATCGTGGAAATGCGTCTCGTCACCGTCCAGTAGTGCGCGGTAAGTGATCGTCGGTTCGCGGTCTTCGGCACGAGGCGGGCCTCCGCATTTTCTCCAAGACGATCGGGGAAATGCTGGCTACAATGCCGGCGTGCAAACCCTCGTTGAACCCGCCAGGCTCTTAAAACGCTTTGTCAGTCTGGGCCTGGCCATGACACTTGGCGGCCTGGCCTTGGGCGCTGAAATACGAATCGGAATCATTGGATGCGACACCTCGCATGTTACCGCATTCACTGAATTGCTGAACAACCCCAACGCCAAGGGACACGTGCCGGGCGGGAAAGTGGTAGCGGCCTTCAAGGGTGGCAGTCCCGATCTGCCCAAAAGCATTTCGCGCGTGGAGGGTTTCGCGAAAACGCTCCAGGAAAAATACGGGGTCACCTTCTATGACAGCATTGCCGCACTTTGCACGAATGTGGACGCCGTGCTGTTGGAGAGTGTCGACGGCCGCGTGCATCTGGAGCAGGCAAAACCAGTTATCAAGGCCGGCAAACCGTTGTTTGTGGATAAACCCATGGCAGCGTCGTTGCGAGATGTAATGGAGCTATTCCGTCTCGCGAAGGAAGCGAAGGTGCCAGTCTGGAGTTCCTCGAGTTTGCGATTCGCCAGCGAAACCCAGGCGGTGCGCGGCGGCTCAATCGGCAGGGTCAGTTACGCGGAGACCCACAGTCCCTGCGAGGTGGAGACGCATCATCCTGAGTTGATGTGGTATGGCGTCCATGGAGTTGAATCTTTGTTCACCGTCATGGGAACGGGCTGCGAAAGCGTCCAACGGGGCACCACGACCAATGGGTTGATTGAGGTTGTGGGCACCTGGAGGGGCGGGCGCAAGGGAGTTTATCGCGAAGACAAAAAGTACCATGGCCTCGCGCGTGGAGAATCCGAGAACGCCTCCGTTGGGGCGAACGATGGTTATGCACCGCTGCTTGCCGAGATTATGAAGTTTTTTCAAACCGGTGTCGCTCCCGTCACCGAGGCCGAAACCCTCGAGATCTTCGCCTTCATGGAAGCGGCGGATGAAAGCAAGCGCGCGGGCGGCACGGTGGTCAGGATTAGCGACGTAATGGCCCGAGCCAAATCGCCGACGGCGCGTTGAACCCGCGCTTCGGAAGTCACTCAACCGCGGCGCAACACGCGCTTGGAATTTCCGTAAAGCAACTTGCGTTCAATCTCCTTGCTCGCCGACAACCGGCGGATGGCTGCAATGATTTGTGCGCCCTGGCATTTTTCCCCCGAGCCAATGTGGTCGTTGCAGTCGCTGCCAAAGAGCAGCTTGTCCTGGTGGCGTTGCAGGAAATCCCGCGTGAAATCTTCATCGCGAGTCAAGGCGTTGAGCCCGGAGCCGGCGGACAGGTCGCCAAACATGTTGGGATAATCAGCCAGGTAACGATCCGTGAGGCCACCCGGTGTGACCGGGCGCGTTTTTGGATAAAGCACCGTCTGGTCCGAGTGATTCTTGTCGATGTTCGCCCACCAGGTCTGCGCGTGACCGATGAAATTCACCTTCGGATATTTCTCGAGCACTTTGTAGAAGCGTTCGAAGCCGTGGTTGTACATCGCGAACTGCCAGTGCATCAACACCGGCACCCTGAAGCGCTCGCCCAGCTCATAAATCCGGCGCATCTCCGGCGCGTCGCATTCGACGCCGAATTTCTGCTCCGCGATCATCACGGCGCCGAGCTTCAAATATTTCTCGATCTCCAACGTCGCGTCGTCGATATCCGGAACTTCATTCGCCGCAAAAAGAAATTCCTGCGGGTGCGCCTGCGCGAACCGGTAACATTCCTCGTTGCCCAACGCCGCGGCTGCCAGGCCGTTGGACTTGCCATCGTGCGTCGACGCCCTTTGCACGGGTCGTCCAGCCGGCAAGAGAACCGTGGTTGTGATTCCCAGCGCGCGTTGATGCGCGAGCAACACGTCGTCGGGCCGGCCTGAGTAACCGACGTGCTGATGGACGTCGATGATGGGCTCGGGACGTTGGCCCGCACCGGAAACCGTGGAACAGCCAGACACCGCCGCCCCCAGCAAGGCCAGACCGGAAGTCGCGAGGAAGTCGCGACGGGAACAACGCTTCGGCGAGGACGCCGGCGCTCCCGGGTTTGCGGGAAGGTTCGGCCCGGGGCACGGTTCGTGGCAGGTCATGCCTTGATGTTGTTGCAGCCTTTGGGATCGTTCAACGAAATATCGCTTGCACTCAGAATAGTTGCTGTCTGAATACCACGTCTCAATTGCCTATGCGAATGAAGTTCTTTTTGCCCTGCGCGCTCGTGGCGGGCGCACTTTCCAGCCCGGCCGCGAGCACTCCGGAACTCAAGCCGGAGGATCTGCCACGCGTGCCTGCCGTCGAAGCCACCAATGCCCTCAAGACTTTCCAGATCAAACCTGGCTTTCAGTTGCAAATCGCCGCTGCCGAACCGTTCGTCATGGACCCGATTGATCTTTGCTTCGACGAGAACGGGAGAATGTTCGTCGTCGAGATGCGCGATTACTCGGAGATGCGCGACGTTACGCCGCATCTCGGCCGGGTGCGAATGGTTGAGGACACTGACGGCGACGGCACGTTTGATCGGGCCAGCATTTATGCCGACGACCTGCCGTGGCCCACTGCCGTGTTCTATTATGATGGCGGCATTTTCGTCATCGCCTCTCCGGACATTCTTTACTTCAAAGACACCACGGGCGACGGGAATGCGGACGTGCGACGTGTCGTTTTCACCGGCTTTGGCGCGGGCCTGGAAAAGCTCAACATGCAGGCACTGCCGAACTCCCTGCGCTGGGGACTGGACAACCGCATTCATGGCCAGACTGCGGGCAATGGCGGCCGGATAACCCGCGCGAACGTCACCAACGCCGCGCCGCTCGTGCTGCGAGGGCGCGATTTCAACTTCGATCCGCGCACGTTGCGGATGGAAGCCGAGGCCGGTGGCGGCCAATACGGCATGACCTTTGACAACGGCGGACGCAAGTTCGCCTGCAGCAATTCGCGCCACATTATGGCATTCATGTATGACGCGCGTTATGCGGACCGAAATCCGTTTTACAGCATGCCCCCGGCGCTCGTGGACATCCCCGTGGACGGCCCGGCGGCGGAGGTTTTTCGCACCAGCCCGGAAGAAGCGTGGCGGGTCATTCGCACCAAATGGCGGGTCGCCGGATTGGCCACCGGCCCGATCGAAGGCGGCGGACGCGCCTCTGGCTATTTCACCTCGGCCACGGGCATCACCATCTATCGCGGTGACGCTTTTCCCGAGGAGTATGTTGGCGACGCCTTCATCGCAGACGTTGGCAGCAACCTGGTTCATCGCAAAAAAGTCCACCGCAATGGCGGCGTCGCGCTGCGAGCCGAGCGACCGGCGGATGAACAGAGGGTTGAGTTCATCACCTCGACGGATCTGTGGTTTCGTCCGGTGCAAATGGCCAATGCGCCCGACGGCTGCCTCTATTTGTGCGATATGTATCGCGAAGTCATCGAGCATCCGTGGTCGCTGCCGGACAATATCAAGAAACTCATCGACCTGAATTCAGGCAACGACCGCGGGCGTATTTATCGGATTGCGCCGCAAGGATTCAAACCGCGTAAACCGCCGCAACTCGGCAAGGCGACCACCGCCGAACTCGTGACCACGCTGGAACACAAGAATGCGTGGTATCGGGAAACGGCGGCGCGTCTGCTCTTCGAACGGCAGGACAAATCGGCCGTGCCAGCTTTGGAGAATCTGATTCAAAAGTCGCCGTCCGCACTCGGTCGACTGCACGCCCTGTATGCCCTTGGCGGATTGGGCGCGTTAAAAGCCGCTCACGTGCTCGCAGCATTGGATGATCGCGACGCGTCCGTGCGCGAACACGCCGTCAAGCTTTCGGAAAAATTCAAGGCCACCACTGATGACCGGCTGTGGTCGAAGCTCCGCCAATTGCGGGACGATCCGGACGCGCGGGTCCGCTACCAACTGGCCTTCACGCTGGGTGAATTCAACGGACCTGGAAAGATTGAAGCTGTGGCGGCGATTGCGCAGCGCGACTTTGCCGATGCCTGGACGCAGGCCGCGATACTCTCGTCTTTGCTTGAGGGCGCGGGCGAAGTGTTCACGGCACTGGCCGGCAATTCTCAAATCTACAACTCGAAACCGGGCCAGGAGTTCCTGCGCCAGCTCGTCTTGTTGGTCGGCGCCAGGAATCACCCGGCCGAAGTCGCTGACGTGCTTCAGTTCATGGAAAAGTCGGAAGACCCGGAATTAACGTTCGCTATGGCACGTGCGCTCGGCGACGGCTTACAGCGAGCGAAGAAGCCTCTGACCTCCGTCAGTGAGAACGCGCGAAAGATCGTAACCAGCGCAAAAGTCGCGGCCGCCGATGACTCCATTCCCGAGGCCCAGCGTGTGGCGGCGATTCAATTGCTCGCCCACAGCAGTCACAATGAGGCAGGCAGCCTTCTGTTGAGCCTGCTTGACCTCAAACAACCGCAACCGGTCCAACTCGCCGCGTTAGCTGTGTTGGTCCGATTCACCGATACAGCGGTGGGCACGGAATTGACGAGCCGCTGGAACACGCTTACGCCCCGGTTGCGTGCCGAGGTGTTGACGGCTCTGCTCACTCGGCCGGAGCGAGCCACCGCGCTGCTGCAGGCAATTGAAGCCGGCAGCATCCGGCTGTCGGTGCTGGATTCGACGCAGGTGAAGTTCCTGAGAAATCACAGCGACAAATCGGTGCGGCAGCTTGCCGGCAAGGTTCTGGAAGTCAAAGCCACCAGCACGCGCCAACAGGTCATCAAGGAATACGAGCCCGCTCTCAATCTCAAAGGCCACAGTGCCAGCGGCAAAAAGATTTACGAAGAGCGCTGCGTCTCGTGTCATCGCGCCAGCGGCATTGGCTTCTCGCTGGGGCCGGACTTTGTGACCGTGAAAACGACCGGCAAAGAAACGGTTCTCGGCCACATCATCGACCCGAATGCCGAGGTGCGGCCGGAATACGTTGGCTACGTCGTGGAGACCAGGGACGACGAAAGCCTGCTCGGGTTGGTGGTGAATGAGACAACAGCCAGCGTCACGTTGCGCCAGGCGTACGGCCGGGAAAATGTCATCCCACGAGCCAGCATTGTCTCCCTGAAAAGCCAGGGCCAGTCGATCATGCCCGAAGGTCTGGAAGCCGGGCTGACGACTCAACAGATGGCGGACTTGCTGGAGTTCATCTCCACAGCATCGCAGTGACCGTGAAGGCAGGCTACCGCTCACGATTGGCGGTCTGAACAAGCTTCAACAGTTTCGGAATGGGAATCGCCGTCCAATACTCATCATGGTTGCGACCGGCGCGACCCAGATTTCCACTTTCCGCCGGTATGGTGAATTGGCCGCCGTAGATGCGACCATCAAACTCGATGCGGACCTCGCCGTGAGCGCCGCCGGGCCAGTTGCCTTTGTAGAAATTGACGAAAGCCTGCACCTGGTGGACATCCACCGGCGACTCGAACTCGATGAATTCGTATTCGCGTCCCGGCGAAGAGCGATGATCCTTGTAGTAATATCCTTCCGGTGAACGGACGTGCTCGAAGTAGAGCGTTTCGGCGCCCAATCGCGGAGTGGCGTAAAGATCGAGGTCCACTTTCTCCTTCCAGCGAATTCCGATTTTCATGGGACCGACCATGACCGTGGGTGGCGTCTGCGCCATGGATAGCGTGTCGCGAGTGATCCAGTCATTAATCTCCGCGCCGCGGCTGACTCGCAACATTTCGATCTTGGTCTGGCTGGGATCAATGGCCCACTTCTTTGCGATTGCGCCGCGGCCCGTGGCGGGTTGACGAAAAGATTGCAAAGCAGTGGGAAGATCACTCGTAAAGGCCGCGAGCTGGGCGCCGCGCCGTGCCAGATACAAGGTCCAGAAGCGCGTGACTTTTTCTTTGTGCAGATCACTGACCCAGGGATCGCGAAAGTAGACCCAGTGCACAACCATCGGAGCGTCCGTATCTCCATCGAATCCAAAAACTGATTTCTCGCGGGAAGCCTGCAAATGACCATCAGCAGGAAAATAACCGTCCCACATGGAGAAGACCGGCTCTTTCCCATCCAGATACAACGGGCTGCCAACCAGCAACAACGTCGGCGGTGAATCTGTCGGTGACGCCTGCTCCGCCAGGAAATCCAGAAACTGCGGGAGGCGTATCGAATCTTCGAATTTCAAATGCGAGTTGGTTGGCCCGGAGCGTTCCTGCGCAAGGAATAGCTTCAGATCGCGGATGGCACTGGCGAACTGATTGGCGCGAGTCTTCGGACTATTGAAGGCCCGGCCACCCGGCACGATGACCCGGGTGATCGTCTTCAATTCGAACGCGTCGTAAACCGTCAGCGTGCTGTTGAGCGGCAATTCTTCGACCACCAGGCGGACGATACTCCGGTAGATGTCATCCTTTACGGACTTTTCCAGGAACGGCGAAATTCCGATGATAAAGTCCGAACCAGCCGGGCCACTGGAACTTGTCTGATCGGCGGCCGAACTGGAACTCGTCACGCCAGTCGCGCAGGCGCACATGACGACGAGAGCCAACAATCGCTTGATCCAACGGGCGCGCACTATTCCATCGTGGTTCATACATTTTCAAGAGATGAGAGGTTTAAGCCCCGTTGGTTTGCAGCGGCGCGGAGCCGGACGACTTGCCGACCAGGCGATTGCTCGAAGTAGCGGTCTCGAGGTGACTGCGCACATGTTCGGACAACTGGTCCAGAATGACCTGCCGCTTCTCGGATTGATCCTTTCGCTGCGCGCGTTCGCGGTGAAACACGGAGCGGCCATAAGCGATCAAGGCCGACAGCTGATTTTCCAGCCGCACCAGATTTCCGTTCGCCTCGCCCAGATGCAATCGCTCTTGCGCAATACTCGCCTCAAGGTTGCGGCGCTCCTGGCTCAGTTGGTTAAAGGTTGGATCCAGCGCGAGCCGCACCGGACGGTGGCGGGCATAGAGAATTGTGAGATACATGCCCATCACGGCGGAAAGAAAGATTTCCGCAACGGCCTGGCTGGCCACGGTGATAACGTCAATCCATTTGGCGCCTGCAAAATTCAACCCCGTCGCGGACGACGTCGCCGACGGGCTGTCGAATACGGTCAGAGACGCGATATGTTCGCCGATCTCCTTCGACAAGGTGGGATACACACAGGCATATGCTCCCGCCCAGACCAGCACACCGGACATGCCGAGCAACAAACAGGTCCACAAGTAAACCTCCCGTCGTTTGCGATCCTGTAAAAAGTCCCAACCGATTTTGACCGCCAGCGCGCCGACTGGCAACAAGGCTGCCCAGAGATAGGAGCGAATCGGATTCTCCCGGAACGTGATCAAACCGGACTCCAGCAGGTTGAAGGAGATGTTCCAGATGCCGAAGGTGATGAGACAAACGATCCCCAGGCTGCAGCACACAAACATCAGCAAGTCCCAGGCATTCCAGGGAGACGTCGGCTTGATGTCCTCTTCACCGTTGACCGCGACGGGCACAAGCCTGGTGCGCGAGTTGAGGACCTCGTCCGTGGATTTCAACTGCCCTTCGAGAAAACTCAGGCGGTCCTGATGTGTCTTCGCTTGTTCGCGATATTTCTCCCATTCGACCGCGTGGTGGTGCAGGAAGAGAGCGCGATGATAATCTTCGACCTGTTCCAGACTGGTGGCTTCCGGATTCTCCAGTTCATTTTGAATAAACTCGAGGTGGACCGCTGGAATGATGCTCTCAGCAGTCGGCTTTGGCACTGCGGTTTTCATGACTCACCCTTTTTTCGTGTGATGTCGTTGAGCAAAGAGAGCCGGCCGTCCCGAGGTTTGCAGGACTGTTGTTCCGTTTGCTTCGAGACGTTGAGGTCTGCCTGGCTTACTGAGCAGAGTGTGAGTGCGATTCCGTAACGGAGACTTCGCTGGATTCACGCGGCTCGGTGTTGGGGTCAGCAGAATCGTCCTCCTCTTCGTCGAGGTTGTCCCGGTTTTCTTGCAGCCGCTCGATCTCTCGCTCCAATTTTTCCCGTCGCTGTTCGAGGGCTTCAATTTGTCGGCGCAACTCTTCCACCTGCCGCTGCGAATCTCCTTTGAGCTTTTGCGCCACCGGCTCTTTATCTGCGATGCGCGCCTTCTCCGCTTCCGCAGTGGCCCGTTTCGCCTGCTCAACCGCCCGGCCGGCCTCGCGCTTGGCCTGTTCTTTGATCTTCTCAACCTCTTGCGCATTGAGTCTGGCGAGCTCGGCCTGTCGTCTGGCCAGGTCTTCAATCCGGGCCATCTCGTTCCGATCAATCATTTCACCTTTGAGTTTCAGTTGAGAATCAAAGCGGCCTTTTGGGCTCTGCTGATGCATCAACGAATTGACCATGCGCTCCAAACGATCGAGTCGCTCTTCAAGTGACGAATCTCGAGTTCCTGAACCGGACACCTTCGCCGGCCGGGGCGCACGCGGTGCTCCTGGCGCAGATGGCGGTTCGACGGAAGCAAGAACCGATGGCGGCTGACCCGGCACGGTCGCCGTTACCGTGAGACGGGGTTCGACCGGGGGCAAAGCGATGTGTGGACCGGTAATGACCGCGGGTGAGGTGCTAAGCGTAATTGCGCTTCCGCCTTTGAACTTGGGGCCGGCACTGACGGCGGGTGGCAGACCCGGGATTGGCGGCGGCGGCACGTTACCCGCGGAGCCGGGATGCGGTAATCCAGCCACCGGAATGGCGGGAACTGCTTCAGTCGCCTCTACACCGGGCAACAAGTCGGCGGCGGGCGGCGCGGCAACGCCGGGTGACGTTGGTTCAGTTTCCGCCAGGACGATTCGGGGCGCGCCAAAGCCGATTGCAATGGCAACAATTGCCGCCGTTGACGTTATCAGGGCCAGCCACGTTTTCGCGAGGCGGGGAGAGGCATTGCGGCGTGTGTTCAGTATCATATCGATCCTTTCTTTCAATTGAGTTTTGTGATTCGAAGATCCCGGCGCGGGAAGCGGAAGCGGCTTCTGCATTCGCGCCGCGAGATTGGCCAGCACGAGGGCGTACGCTTGAGGGCGTTTGCTCTGCTGTAAAACGTGGTCGTCACAGGCAATTTCCCGTTCGAGTGAGAGCTCTCGCGAGATCCACCAGAACGCCGGATGAAAGAAGAAGATTGCCAGAACAAAATGCTGGATCAGGTTGGCCCAATCGTCGCGCCGCTCCACATGCGCCAATTCGTGACGCAGCACCAGTTCGGTCTCCGCAAGTGCCATGCGCTCCGCCGCCGGCAGAAGAATCACGGGATGCCGAAAGCCCAGCAGAAAAGATGACCGATGCAGGCGCGATACTCTTAACTGCACTTTCCGCCTCGTGATCATTCGAGCGCAGAGCGTGTGGAACAGTTCGCGCAACTCCGAGCCCGGCAACTGCGACTCGCGCTTCGTTTTGCGGATCCGAGCCAGCTGCGCAACCAAAGTGAGAATCCTGGCAACAGCGATCGCCATCCAGAGCGCGACCAGTATCCCCGTGGCACTGGAAAACCTGGAATTAATCGCGAGTTCCATCGAAATCGGATTCAACAATCGCCCGAGCAACGCACGCAGGTTGGTCGTTCCGTTTGAGACATGAGCGGCCCTCAGGGAATCAGCGTCCGGTGCGTTACCCGGCTCGACTGAGTTTAATCGTTCCGGCTCGTCCACCTCTTCGACGCTGTCCTCCTGAGCCTGGATCAAAACCAGCAACGGATGCTGCTCTGCTCTCGACCAATCGTCCGGAATGTTGACCGAGTCAGCCGAACCATCTTCAACGTTCACCTTTGACATTTCCGGCGAAGGCACTGTCAACTCGGCATCTAAAGCGAGTGTCGTGTCATCAGGCGGCCCGCTGCGGAAGGAGGAAAAACCAATCAAACCGTGCGCGCCGACGAGGCCAACGAGCAGCAGCAGCGTGCCGAACCAAACCGCGTGACGCGTCGCCGCATTGGTCCGCACCAGCCAGCGCAGGCACAACGCCACCAGGATGGTGATGATCAGGCCTTGATAAACGCCATTCACGGCCGCGGCCACGAGCTGGTTGCAGACAGTCAGGATTTCATTTTTCATGGCTCTCCCAGCTGGAATCCATGATCTTGCGTTTGATCTCGTCCAATTCTGCCGGCGTTAACTCCTCCTCGCGCAGAAAAGACAACACCAGCTCGCTGGGCGACCCCGCGAAGAACTTGGACAGAAGCTGGTTGACGGCCTTTTTAGCCACCGTGTGGCGATCAACCCTGGGCACGAACACGAAGGCGCGACCTTCCTTACGGGAAGAGAGATAGCCTTTGTCCTTCAAGATTCTCATCAGCGTCAGGATGGTGGTGTAGGCATCCTCACCTTTGAGCGCCTCAACGACATCAGCGACCGTCGCCGACCCTTTGGCCCAGATGACCTCCATGATGCGGTGTTCGGCGTTGGTGAGGGTGAGATTCTTCTTTCGCGGCATGTGACCCGGCTTTCTACTAATTATTTAGTAGCTGGAGAATAGCAGTCGCGGCAACCCTGTCAACTAAAAGTTTAGTAGTAAACGCTACCCCGGCTGCGGTCGTGCCAAAGCACCGGAATCTCGCCTTCCGAAGCACTGCGTGCTCGCGGGTTCGCTTTTGCGTGGTCGTGACTCTCTGGCTAGTGTTCCAACGTGAAGCGTCGAACTCTGAAACGTGCCCGACTCAAACGACTGACGGAACATCATCACCATGTCTATGTGGTGTTGCTTGATCCCACTGTGGCCAGGATGCGCAAGGTGCAAGTCGCGAACCCAAAGCGAAATCCTGCGTTGCCTTGTGTCTATGTCGGGATGACCGGTTTACCTCCCGAACAGCGCTTTGCAAACCACAAGGCTGGCGTCAAGGCGGCTTCCCTGGTGAAACGTCACGGCATCCGCCTCATGCCGGAACTCTACGCTCACTTGAACCCGATGCCCTTCGAAGCCGCCGCCCGGATGGAAGTGGATCTCGCGGAAGATTTGCGACGTGCGGGCTACACGGTCATGGGCGGGCACTGATTGAAGACGGAACTACCGCTCCGGTTGCGTCCGGGTTGCGGTGAGAATACCGCTGTCCGCCAGCCAATCGGCCATACGTTGCGGCCAGGTTTTGATGGACGTGAGTTTGGAGCGGTTGCCGAGATTGAAACCATGACCACCGCGCGCGTAAAGATGCACTTCCACCGAGCGCTTCGCTTGCCGATATTTCTCCAACTGGGCTATCACCGGCCCCACGTGGCTGTTGTCGTCATTGGCAACGAGAAAAAATGCCGGGGGCGCATCCGCAGGAACGTCGCCATTTGGAACACCCAGCGGACCGGGATAAATCGAAATCTGGAAGTCAGCGCGACAATTCATTCGATCCACCGGGTCAGTGGCGCTCGGATCACCAGCAGTTGGGCTGTAAACCAGCATCGCGACGACTTCGCCGCCGGCCGAAAAGCCCAATGCGCCGATGCGATTTGTGTCGAGGTTCCATTCGACTGCCCGGCTGCGAATGACGCGCATGGCGCGTTGCGCATCCTGCCGGGGATGGATTTGCAGTGAGTATGGCGAGTTCGTTTCACGCGCCAGGCGATGCTTGAGCACGAAGCAAGTGACGCCAAGGTCGTTCAAATACTTTGCGGGTTCGGTCCCTTCGGCTTTGAACACGAGTTCGCGGTGGCCACCGCCCGGCACGATCAAAACCGCAGCGCCATTGGCCTTATCCTTCGGCGCGGGGAAAACGGTGATGGATGGATTGTGGATGTTGCGAACCCAATAGTCTTTCGCCTGCTCCGGCTCATTGCGCCGGTTTTCAAAACCCGGCGCACCGTCCGGCCAAAGGGAAATCACTTGCGGTTCGTCGCCGCGAACGTGAACGACGGTGGTCAGCAATAAAGCGAGCGTCAGCCATTGGGATTTCATGCGCCAATGGTTCACGTTCCGGGGATGATTTCAATGCCATTAATCTCCGGATTCTCGATGTTGTGCGTGAAAGTGATATCAAGCTTGCCGTCGGTAATGTCCACCGGGACGGTTTCAATGTAGGCCTTCTGCACGCCGCCGGCCTTGACGAAGACATCGAAGTCTTTGAACTCCTGCCCTTCCACGTTGAAATTAAACACGCGCTGGCCCTTGTCCGTGATGCCTTCAAACGTTTCGGCAAAATGCAGCTTCACGATGTATTTCCCGTTCGGCAACGGATGCGAAAAGGACTCCATGCTGTAACGCTCGGTCTGATAAATCGTCGGGTCAGTGGTGTTGCCAATTGCGAGTTCCAGACGCTCGACCACATCGCCACCCACGAAGCCCTGATCCGCAAGCCACATGTTGCCGGACTTGTCGGTGTAGGGCGTGCTGATGCGTCCCGCGTTGATACGAACGGTTGGCAAAACGACCTTCGGCTTGGGTGCTTCGACTGGCTTTGCCGATGTGCCGCTGGCGGTCGCGGCGGGTGTCGGCTTGCTAATTTCAGAGGCGGCCTTGTTTGACTCACAGCCGGCAAAGGCCACCGCAATCAAGCCAAGCAGAACCGAAGTGAGCACGTGACGAGGAGCGATGGAAATATGCATAGGTTTATGAATCAGGTTCAACGGAGAAAGCTTGCCGGCTCTCCCGAAGTCCGCAATCGCATAAACACATGACGCGATTGACGACAGAGAAAACTCTGATAACGCGGTGTTGGGCACTTACAGGCGAAGACGCCGGCCTACTTTGCGGGAGTGCCCCACATCCAGCGCAGGATGTCCGGCAGAATTGCTCCGCCGTGATTGTCGGAGTGCGCGCCATCGCCCCATTCATACTTGATGCGATAGCGCGGTCCGGAAGAATTGGCACGGTCAGCCTTTGAATTGGCGAATTCGAGTGCGGAAAGCATTTGCAGATTGGCCAGATACCAGTTGCCGTGGTCGTTGTTGAGGTCGTTGCTGCCGTCCTGAAGGAAGATTCTGATGGGCTTAATCGGGTTCTTGCGAATTAAGGTCGGGTAAAGGTCGCCGCCCGGGGTCATTGGTTGCCCATCGCGCGCGGGCCGGTAGCCGATGGACGTGTAACTCCCAATCATGCTGATGACATTGCGGAATTCGTCCGGCCGTTGCCAGGCCACCGTGAACGAGCAGATGGCTCCGCTGCTGGTGCCTCCAATGGCGCGACGCTCCGGGTCTTTCGTCAGATTGTATTTTCTTCCCACTTCCGGAAGCATCTCTTCACAGATGAATCGCGCGTAGCTGTCGCTCAGGGAGTCATACTCGGCGGCGCGATTGTTGGGATTGCGCATGCCGAGGTCGTCTGGATAGGTGTCACCACGCTGCCCTGGCGTAATGAAGATGCCGATGGTTACCGGGATGTCGCCTTTGTGAATCAGGTTTTCGAGGACTTGCGGCACACGCAACGCCCCTTCCGGATTCGTCGCCCGCTGGCCATCCTGGAACACAAGCACGTTTACGGGCTTATCGGGTGAGTATTGGGCTGGAACGTAAACCCAATAGCGTCTCACGGTGTTGGTGATAATCTGGCTCTTGAACAAAAACGGACCTTCCAATTTGCCCTTTGGAACACCGGCTTGCGGAAGTGAACCCGGCCCCAATGGATAGTCGCCGGGCTTGCGAGCGTTGTTGGTTTCGGCCGCGACCAGAGCCACGGCGCATCCCCACAACGCCAACCCACAGAGGGCGAGAGCTTTCATCGTGGTGTTGCGGAGTTCAGATATTCGCCAGCCGTGCCGACGAATCACCAAATCGTTCCATGCCCTGAATCCCCATGCGATCCGCCATGCTCAGGAACAAATTCGATGCCGGAACTGAATTGTGTTTCACGAAACGCCCGGGTGTGAGCGTCCCGCCACCAGCGCCCGCGAGGATGATCGGCAGATTCGAATGCGTATGACGGTTGCCATCGGCGTTGCCGCTGCCATAGAGAATCATGGAGTTGTGCAGCAGTGATTTGCCGTCCACGTCTTTCGTGGCCTCCAGCTTCTGCAGGAATTTGGCGAACTGCTGGGCGTACCAGAGGTCGATGTCCGAAATTTTCTGAATCTTCTCGGTGTTATTGAAGTGGTGCGACAGGTCGTGGTGACCTTCCGAGATACCAATTTCAGAGAATGACTTATTGCTCCCATCATGGGCCAACAGCAACGTGGCCACGCGCGTCGAGTCGGTCTGGAATGCCAGCAGCATCGTATCGAACATTAGTTCGATATGCTCAGCATAACTTGGCGGGACACCCGAAGGCGTCTCTACTTTCGGATCTTTCGCCTGACCCATCTGCTCGGCTTTTTGAATGCGGACTTCGAGTTCCCGCACGCCGGTCAGGTATTGATCCAACTTTTCCTTGTCACGGGCATTGAGCCGGCCCTTCATGTCGCGCGCGTCCTGAACGATGAAATCGAGAATGGAACGTTGTTCCTCGCGACGTTGCTTCAGGCTTTCCGCGCGTTGCCCCGGAGAACCGGCACCAAACAATCGCTCGAACACCAGGCGTGGATTTCCCTCCGGCGTCATCGGCGTGGTCGGGGAACTCCAGGAGAGATTAAACTGGTAGGCGCAGGAATAACCCGAGTCGCACGCTCCCGAGGTGCGGCGACTGTCACAGGTTAGTTCCAGCGACGGAAAGCGCGTCAGGTGCCCGACCTGTTTGGCGATCACCTGATCGATCGAAATGCCAGCCCGGATGTCCGTGGCGCTTTTCTTCATTCGCACACCGGTCAGAAACGTGCCATTCGCCCGGGCATGATCCCCTGCCCCATCCGGTCCCGCGGCGGCATTCAAATGGTCAAGCCCGCCGAAAACCTGGATGTGTTGGCGACTCGCTTCCAAAGGCTGCAGGGTGCGGCTCAATTTGAAATCGGTCATTCCCCCCTCGGGCCACCACGTCGCGGGAATGGCGCCATTGGGAAAATAAACAAACGCCGTACGCAACGGTGACCCACTGGCAGTGGTAGCCAGCTTGGCGGCGGGGTCCGCCGCGAGCAAACGCATCGGCGAAAGTGACTCAAACGCCGGCAGTGCAATGCAAGCACCCAAGCCCCGCAGAAAGTTACGGCGCGTAAACCCCGCATGTCGCTGAGCGGCGATTACCTCATGAGAAACAGATTTCGCGTTCATGGTTTTCCTTCGTTATTGAGCGGACGGTGTGCCAACACTGTTAACTCTTCTGACCCGGACTGCAACTGCTCGTTTTGGAGTGCGGCCTGCCGGGCCTGACTGCGGGTTTTCTGGAACGGCGCGGATTCCACCACGCCCATCAGGAGCGCCGAAGGCCGACCCTTCGTCTGCTCCAAACGAGCCACAATCTGGTCCACAGTCTCGACATCGTAATACTCCAACCCCCGCCCCAGTGCGTAGGTCAACATCTTCTCGGTGATGGTGCGGTAGAAATTGCCCGCATACTTTTTAGCCAGCAGACCCTTGAGTTCCTTCACGCCGTTGAATTGCTCGCCGGTAATCAATTGCCCCGCGGCATCCACCGTTTCGCCAAGTTCCTGATCCCGCCACATGCCCATGGCATTGAAGTTTTCGAACGCCAGCCCGAGCGGGTCCATCCGGTTGTGGCATGAGCTGCACAACGCATTCTCGCGGTGAATCGCCAGGGTCTCGCGCAAGGTGAGCGTGCGGTCGCCACTTCCCTTCGCCGAATCTTCCAGCGGCGGAATATCTGGCGGCGGCGGCGGCGGCGGCGTGCCGAGGATATTGTCCAGAATGAACACTCCCCGTTTCACCGGAGATGTGCGCGTGGGATTGGACGTCACGGCGAGAACCGTGCCTTGAGTCAGAATGCCCCCGCGTGGGCTGTTCGGTGGCAGTTTCACGAGGCGCACATTGTTGCCAGTGACATTGGTGATGCCGTAATGCTGTGCCAGCTTCTCGTTCAGGAACGTGTAATCGCTGTCTACAAGCTCAATCAAATCGCGGTCTTTCCTCAAGACGTAATCGAAGACGCCTTCCGTTTCCTGCTTCATCGCACGACGCAAATCGCCGGTGAGTTCAGCGCGCAACGTTTGGCGAGACCGTCGTTGCATAATCGGACGTAACTTCTCCAGTTCCTCTTTCTCAGACGTGGTCAGTTTTTCCTCTGACTTGTCTCTCAGTTCTCGAAATCGCCGCCGCGCCCGCTCAACCTCAGGGTCAAAGCGGTCTTCGCGGCCGAGAACGGCTCGGGCCTCAATGGTGATGTTTTCAATATCCCGCGCGTGCAGCCATTGGCCCGCAAAATTCCTGACCAACGCGTCGGACCGCGAATCCGCCATCATGCGCTTGACCTGTGCGGACAGGTTTTCGCGAAGTTTCTTCTGGCCGGCCAGCCGGAACAATTCGTCATCGGGCATAGAGGACCAGAAGAAGTACGACAGGCGCGAGGCCAATGCATATTCGTCCACATTGGCGTAACCCGTTGTGCCACTGCCCGGCTCAACCGTTTCCTCCAGGAACAAGAACCTTGGCGAGGCCAACACCGCCACCATTGCCTGGGAAATGCCTTCCTCAAAGGTCTTGCCTCGTTGTTTGTAAATGCCTTCTGCCAGGTCGGCCAACCGCTTCACGGTTTTTTGGTCAGCGGGACGACGAAATGCTTTGCCGGAAAACTTGCCGAGTAAGTCTTCCGCATAGGCCCGTTTGCCAGCAGCGTCGTTCGGAACGTCTTTCGGAAAGAAGCGATCATAGTTCCGCGGCTTCACCCAGAATTCTCTCGCGGTCGGTCCACGCACAGTCACGGATGCGATTTGAATAGACAAAGTGCGCGTCGGTTCGTTCGTGGTCAGCGGCCGCAACTCAAACTTGAGTTCGTGATCACCCTCCTTCCACTCCGTGTCGACGTCGTAGTGATACGACCGACCGCCCTGCCAGCTGAAATCGCGTTGCAGCATCTCCTGGCCGTCCACCTTGAAGATCAAACGGCATTTGTTGTAATCAAAAACGTTGTCCACGAACCGCTCGTGGATCGCTATATCAATTGCCAGTTCATACTTGCCCGCCTGTTTGACCTTGAACGTGTTTGAAACCGCAGCCGCAGAATAAAACGACAACGAAAACGGCCCGTCGGAATCTTCACCCGCCTGAAATCTTCGCCCGGAGATCACTCGCTCCGGCATCACGTGCGACGCTTGTGGCACTGTCCGCCCGACGATCGTGCGCGCCGCTTCCAGATATTTCTCCAGCAGCATCGGCGGCAACGTCAGTACGTCCCCAATGTTGTCAAACCCATGACCCGTGTCGTCCGGAGGGAATTCTGCATTGGTATCGAAGTCCATCCCCGTTAAATCCCGGACCGTGTTGCGATACTCAACGCGGTTGAGCCGCCGCAAGGTCACACGACCCGGATCGGGATTCTGCGGATCGGCGTCAAAGACGCGCGTTTTGATCCAATTCTCAAGAAGCGCAATTTGCTCGGCCGACGGATGCGGTTTTTTGGGCGGCGGCATCATGTTGGCCCGAAGATTCTTCAACGCGCGCCACCATAAATCCTGACTCGTGCCAAGATCTTTATCAGGATCGAACTCATCAAAGGCCACCTTGCCTTTGTCCATGCCGTCCCCATGGCAATCGTAACAATATTCCTTGATGATCGGTTCGATGTTTTTTCGATACTCGGAAGCCCCCGGATTACTCGCTTCGACCCCCCACCCAAATCCAAACAGACCGCTGGCCAGCAGCGTTGCTCGAAATATCCGTTTGGCGGTCATGCTGTATTCTGATTTATTGGCGCTGATTTGCAATGCAGTTCAGCTGCCAAAATTGCCACCAGGCATCGTTGTAAGACGTTGCAATGGCGCTTGAATTCATCAACTTGGAAAGGTTTTTACGTCCGTCCAGCGTCGTCAATTCTCACGACACTTCCGGAATTCTCGGCAGAGGCGAGGAAATCTCAGTGCTGATGCTCGATACCAGCAGCGTGTTGCCAGTGGTGCAGGACGTGAGAAATGATCTCGTCCACCCCAACGCCATTCTTTACCTGGGCAAAAACGAACGCACCACCTCCACGCATTCTTTTGGTGTCCCGCTCCATCACCTTCAGGTCCGCGCCGACACCTGCAGCCAGGTCGGTCTTGTTGATGACCAGCAGATCACTTTGAGTAATGCCCGGTCCCCCCTTCCGCGGAATCTTATCGCCGCCGCACACATCGATCACTTGAATGGTAAAGTCCGCCAGCTCACGGCTGAAACATGCCGCGAGGTTGTCGCCGCCGGATTCGATGAAGAGGAGTTGCGGCTTGAACTTCGCGTGCAGTTCTTCCAGCGCCAAAAGGTTCGCCGAGATGTCTTCGCGAATGGCCGCGTGCGGACAACCGCCCGTTTCCACCGCGCGAATCCGCTCCGCTGGCAAGGCGCCATGCTTGACCAGGAACTCCCCGTCTTCCTTTGTGAAGATATCGTTCGTCACCGCAGCGATGCTCATCGTGTCGCGCAGCTTCAAGCAGAGTTGCAGCATCAACGCCGTCTTCCCACTGCCCACCGGTCCGCCAACGCCAACGGTGAACGCGCGTTTATTGAAATCACGGTCCAGCGGCAGATCGCGTTCGTGAAAGTGCCCGGGGCTGTCGGCGTGACCGTGTTGATGAAGCAGGATTCTCATAAGTAAGCTCAGCTTTGAAACAGCCGCGAATAGAGCCGGTCTTGCGCCCCTTGCCACAGATCGAGCAGTGGCGCGGTCTGGGCGATTTGATCGAGTGTCAGATTTTCGCAGCGTTGCTGGACAAGTTCAGCTTTTGATGCAAGTCGGTGCTGGAGAATCTGCGCCTCCATCGGCCCGACGATATTCAGGCGGACGGCTGCAGCCAGAACGGCCCGCAGTTGATTAAAAACAAACATCCGCGTCACTGTCTCGCGCGCGACTTTCAGCTTCTGCAAGCAGGCGCCGAAGACCGGAGCGAAGTGGGCACATTCAATTTCGGATTTCGGATTTCGGATTTCGGATTTGAACACGCGCTCCACTGCCGTCAAAAACGCCCGACCTTGCGCGCGGCTGGCGCGATTGGCGACGTGATTGGTCGTGAACGCATCACAAAGCGCGTCGAACTCGGCGAGTTTCTCCGGCACATCGAATGCCGCCGTGACAAATGGCATCGCCCCGTGACCGAGTTGATCCAGGCTCGTTTCGATAAAGGCAACCAGTTCGGTCCGCCCGCGAACCTCGCCATGCTGCCAGGCGGCCTCGAGTCCTGCCGAGTGCGCAAACCCACCCGTCGGAAACGCGGAGTCCAGCAACTGCCAGATGAGGAAATCGGCTGCGGGAACTTTGCCTACGGGAGTGTCGTTCGCCCCGGCCCTCTCCCCCAAGAGAGGGAGCGACGTTGGAACACTTGCCGGCAATTGATCAGATTCCTTGGCAAATTCAGCTTTGTGGCTATTCGCAGCAGGAGTTTGATCCAACCGAGAAACCCCGCTATCACGGAAAGCAGTGAGCGGTTCTCCCTCTCCCCGGGGGAGAGGACCGGGGTGAGGGCGAGCGTCACCGTTTGCAGCAGCCGACGTGAGGAGGCTCATTCTGTTCTTCGTTCTTCTCATGAGGTTTGGGCCTCCTTGCATCGGCTGCTACCGGACTAAAACAGATTATACCGCTGCGCGAGCGACAACACTGTTGCCGGCTCACACTTCAGCAACTCACCATCCGCGCGCACTTCGTACGTTTCCGGATCAACCGTGATTTTCGGCATCGCGTTGTTCCACTTCAGATCGCGCTTGCCCACTTTGCGACAGCCTTTCACCGCCACCACCTGTTTCGTCAGGCCGTACGCTGTGCCGACGTTCGCCTTCTTCGCGAGCTGGCTGACAAACGCAATGCTCGTCGCACCCACCGCGCCGCCTAATGCTCCGAACATCGGACGCATGTAAACCGGTTGCGGCGTCGGAATGCTCGCATTCGGATCGCCCATCTGCGCCCACGCGATGAAGCCGCCTTTGATCACCATCTCCGGTTTTGCGCCGAACATCGCCGGCTTCCACAGCACGAGATCCGCGAGCTTACCGACTTCAATCGAGCCGATGACATGCGCCATGCCGTGCGCGAGCGCGGGGTTGATGGTGTATTTGGAGATGTAGCGCTTGATACGCACGTTGTCGTTGTCTCCCTTTTCTTCCGGAAGTCGGCCACGCTGTTGCTTCATCTTGTCGGCCGTCTGCCAACTACGCGTGATGACTTCACCAATACGTCCCATCGCCTGCGAATCCGAACTCATCATGCTGATCGCGCCCAGGTCATGCAGAATATCCTCCGCCGCGATGGTCTCGCCGCGAATGCGACTCTCCGCAAACGCCACGTCCTCCGGCAAATTCGGATCGAGATGATGACACACCATGAGCATGTCGAGATGTTCGTCAATCGTGTTGACCGTGTAAGGCCGGGTCGGGTTCGTGGAACTCGGCAGCACGTTCGGCTCACCGCAGATGCGAATGATGTCCGGCGCGTGACCGCCGCCCGCGCCTTCGCTGTGGTACGTGTGAATCGTGCGGCCCTTGAACGCCGCAATCGTGCCTTCAACAAATGCCGATTCGTTCAACGTGTCGGTGTGAATCGTCACCTGCACGTCGTGCTGGTCGGCAATGCTGAGACAACAATCAATTGCGGCCGGCGTTGTGCCCCAGTCTTCATGAAGTTTCAAACCGATCGCGCCGGCTTTGATTTGATCCGCCAAACCCGCCGGCATCGCGGTGTTACCTTTGCCCGTGAAACCGAAGTTCAGCGGCAACGCATCCACCGCCCGAAGCATGTCACGAATGTAATTCGGCGCCGGCGTGCAGGTCGTCGCGCACGTGCCCACCGCCGGACCCGTGCCGCCGCCGACCATCGTGGTGAGACCGGCAGCAATTGCTTCGTGCGCTTGTTGCGGACAGATGAAATGGATGTGCGTATCGAGACCGCCCGCGGTGAGAATCAACCCTTCACCCGCGATAACCTCCGTCGTGACGCCGACGATCATGCCCTTGGTCACACCCGCCATCACGTCGGGATTACCCGCCTTGCCGATGGCGGAGATGAGGCCGTTCTTGATGCCGATGTCGGCTTTGTAGATTCCGGTGTGATCGAGCACGAGCGCGTTGGTGATGACACAATCCAGCGCGTCCTTCGCGCCGACACCAGCGGCCTGGCCCATGCCTTCGCGAATGACTTTGCCGCCGCCGAATTTGCATTCGTCACCGTAAACCGCAAAATCCTTCTCGACCTCCGCAACGAGCGAAGTGTCGCCGAGCCGGACCTTGTCACCGGTGGTCGGGCCGAACATGTCGGCGTAGTGCATGCGTTTCATTTTGTGGGACATGGTGTGAGTTCAATGGTTAAATTAGTTAAATCGTTAAACGAGTGCTCTTGCGTGTGCATGCATTTCGGAAATTTAACTATTCACTCATTTAACCCATTTAACCGCTTCATTGATTCGCAATCCGTTCGCCTTCCCGCGTTTCAGCGCCGTCTTCTTTCCGTTTAGCCCCGGAGGGGCGTTTGAGAATAGCCCACGGCGTGAGCCGTGGGTTTGTCGCACAAATAGACCAAGCCCCGGCAGGGGCGAAAGAGATCGTGCGTTCAGGGAAAACTTCTATCGCCCCTCCGGGGCTTGCGCTAATCTGAACACCTAACCCACGGCTCGCGCCGCGGGCTACTTTCTGCCGCCTCTTCGAGGCTCTGAAATGCGCCTCAAGCATTGGCAAAACCTTTCGTCTTTACCCGCTTCAGTGCAGCTTTCTTTCCCGCAGCGGAAATTTTTCCACTCGCGAGATTGTTGCCGCCGCGAATGACTTTCTTGCCCGCGATCTCCACGAGCTTCACGGTTTTGGTTTCGCCGGGTTCAAAACGAACCGCCGTGCCCGCTGGAATGTCCAGGCGTTTACCGTAAGCCGCGGCGCGATCAAACTTCAGCGCCGCGTTCGTCTCGATGAAATGATAATGACTGCCGACCTGAATCGGGCGGTCGCCGAGATTCGTGACCGGCAATTCAATTGTAGCGCGACCGGCATTGAGTTCGATCTCGCCGGCTTGGATTTGGTATGCGCCTGGAGCGCCGATCTCCTGATCGGCTCGTTGCGCTGCGGCGTCAGAATCGAGCCGATCTGGAAATCGGCGCTCCGGCGTTGGTTGGAAAACCGACACATCCGGCACGGGCAGGAAACTGCTGTGGAGCGCGAGTTTCAAATCGCCATTCTCCCTCGCGATGGGATGATGCACGGTGACGAGCTTTGAACCATCC
>DASUGI010000366.1:0-32871 GCA_036274115.1 Verrucomicrobiia bacterium | reverse complement strand
CTGATGCCATTGGCTTTCAGGACTCCTTCGCGGACTTCGTCTTTGTGGATGTAGCCCTGAATGGCCACGTTGAGCTTGTGAATGGTGGCTTTGTCCAGGTGCTTGGCGTTTTGCTTCACCCATTCCTCGAATTGCGGATAGGTGGGCTTCTTCGAGGCGATGAAGGACTTTACGGCGTCAGGATTCAGACCCAGCGCGTCGCAGACCATGGAGTCGTAGCCTTTGCCGATGCCGGGATAGCCGTCGGCGAGTTTACCACACGCTTCGAGCGAGACTTTTAGCCAGAGTCGTGGCAGGTGGAGAATTCCCAACGGACCGGCGATGCCGGAACTGATCAAAGGAACAATTTTGGCCATAGGATTATTTGGTGGATTGTTTGGACTGTGAATTCGCCTTCAGATTGCACCTCGACGTCAAGCGGTTCAACCGCGAATTGGCGGACATTTAGCGCAGCGAGAGCTCTTCGATAACCTTTCCATCCGGTCCGGCTCGCCAGGCTTTCTCCAGTTTCCATTCCGCTCCTTCAGCGGCGCAGACGAGGGAGTAATGATAGATCGAAGGGTCATTCGCTTTGCTGCCCGTGAGAGTGCGAGTGACCGGAAAGGTGCTCGGCTTTATGGCATTGGCATCGAGATTGGTTGTGAGCAGGCCTTTCTCACCTTTGGCAAAACCCGGAAGCTCGCCTTTGTCGCGGAGGTCCGCCAACAAATGTTCGGGCGTACCACCCGGCTGGGTAAAATAGAGATACACCGTGATGAGGCTGGCGATGTCCTTGAAGTGTTTGCCGTCCACTTTCGCCGAGCCAAGGACGCGTTTGGTGAACGGATCGGCGTGTTGCTCCACGTATTTCTTAAATCGTTTCTCAACGTTCCGGGGCGGACGGCCATTCACGTAACCGAGCGCCTGTTGCAGTTCGAATAGTCGCTTCGCTTCCGGCTTGAAGGCAGCGGTCTTTTGAAATTCGGTCCAGGAGGCGTCCAGACTTTGCCCGGTTGAATTCACAAAGAATGAATCCGAGTAGGTTTGCCGGCTCAACGTAGCGCCCAGTTCGCGCACGAGGTTTGTTCCGTATTGGCTTTCCAGATAAAGCAGGAAAGCGCCACCGCACCGGTAGCCCGAGGTGTAATGCGGAAATTGAAGGTTGCACTCCGGACAGCCCCAGCCATTCGTGCCGACCAGTTTGTAGAAGGCGTAATCGGCGATACTCTCGCACCAGGAGCGGATTGCCGGCGGTTCGGCTTTCCAGAAGAGCAATGAACGCTTGTGGAATTGTGTCGCCATGTGCGCCATTTCGTGAACCAGGATTTTTTCGACGCGTTCGTTGAGATCCGGGCTGTTGGTCAGGTAATCGGAATTGAGGTAAATACGACGAACCTCCTGGTGCGTCTCGCCGGTGTTGCCGGATTTGAGCGGCGCTATGAAGAGATCGAACTGGCGCGGTGGTTGGGCGGATTCATC
Source organism: Verrucomicrobiia bacterium (assembly GCA_036274115.1). Lineage (GTDB taxonomy): Bacteria > Verrucomicrobiota > Verrucomicrobiia > Limisphaerales > JADLHS01 > JADLHS01. The sequence goes on along the minus strand of DASUGI010000366.1, from coordinate 31,413 downwards.
GAGTAACAGCGCACAAACCTTCGGATACGTGGCATTGCCGAACTGGCGCGCGCGTTCGGCGAGTTCGGCAAATTCCGGTGCTTTGGTGAAATCGACTTTGCGGACGGGATCGTGCGGGTTGGTTGCCTTGATCGACCTGGTCGCGGCGCATCCGGTCACCAACATCGTGATGGCGAGACCAAAGAGGAGATTATGCGTGTGACTGCTGCTCATGCTGGTGACGTTTGAGAGTGCAAATGTGAACCGACCAAGTCAAACCGAGAATCGTGGGCTGGCGCTGGCGCAAGCTGCGCGTTAGGGTGGCGTCGCCCAACGGCCTTCCGTCTATGAAACTGAATCGAAGACAATGGTTGGCAAATGTGGCTGTTTCCGCCACCGCTTTGAGTGTCGTTCCACGAACCGCTTTGAGCCAGCACCGTCGCGTGCAAAGTGACTTCATCAAGCTGGATCAAAATGAAAATCCTTATGGCATCTCCACGAAAGTCGAGGAAGCCATCACCAGTGCGGTTGGCCAATCGAATCGCTACCCGTTGCGGGAGCTGGCGGCCTTACGCGATTTGATTGCCGAACGCGAACAAGTGTCCAACGAGTGCGTGTTGATGGGTGGCGGTTGCACCGAGCTTTTCAGTCTGGCATGCCTGGCCTATGGCGGGTCGGGCAAACAAGTACTCGCTGCCGAGCCGACGTATTCGGGCTTTGTCAGCTACGTGGAACGTATTGGCGGTCGACTCGTCCGGGTGCCCGTGAACAAGCGTTGGGAGACCGATCTCGATGCGATGACAGCTCAAGCCAACGGCACGAACCTGGTTTACATCTGCAATCCCAACAATCCAACCGGCACGATTGTGGATGGCGCGAAGCTTCGAGACTTTTGCGCTGAACAAGCCCGCCAACGAATAGTGCTGGTGGACGAAGCGTACTACGAATTGGTCGAGGACGGACGCCGGATCAGCATGGTCGAGTTGGTTCGTCAGAACGCGAATGTAATTGTCGTTCGGACATTCTCAAAAATCTTCGGGCTCGCCGGGCTGCGTGTGGGCTATGCGATTGCCAGACCGGATCTCATTGCCGAACTGCGTCGCTGGCAGACGACCTTCTGCGCCGTGAACCGATTGGGCATCGTTGCCGCGCGCGTCGCTTACGTCGATTCGGAGCACATTGCATTGTCGCGCAAACGAATTGCCGAAGCGCGCCAGCAACTGTATCCAGTGCTCGAACAATTAGGGCATAAACCGATTCTCAGTTCGCAGGCGAACTTCATTGCCTTTGAGGCCAAGAGCGGGTCGCCGCAATTGATCAGCCGCTTGCGCACCGGATACAACATCGGCGTTCGACCGTTCGAGTTCCTCGGGAAGAGCTGGGTACGCGTTAGCATGGGCACAAAAGAGGAAATGGAAACGGTCGCGGCAGCTCTGCGCGATATCGGCTAACACAAAAGCAAATGAAGATCTTACTTCTCATGCTGGGGCTGATGGCCATTGGCTCAGCGGTTCTGGCGCAACAACCGGCCCCGACCACCCAGCGTGTGTTGCGTCCGGGCGAACGACTTGTGCCCGCGTATCCGAAAGGCACGCAGCGGTTGCTGAATCTGGTTTATGTCACCAATGGCCACGAGCGTCAGAAACTTGACTTGTTCATTCCGCCGAATGCGACGAATCCAGTCCCGGTTATCATCTGGGTTCATGGCGGCGCGTGGAAAGCCGGCAGCAAAGAGAATTCCCCGGCCACTCGCTTTTTGCGGAATGGTTATGCCGTGGCGAGCATCAACTATCGACTCAGTCAACACGCCATCTTCCCGGCGCAGATAGAGGATTGCAAAGGGGCGGTGCGCTGGCTGCGGGCTCACGCAAAGGAGTACAACCTTGACCCGGACCGGTTTGCTGCGTGGGGTGCGTCGGCGGGCGGTCATCTCGTGGCATTGCTGGGCACGACGGGCAACGTAAAGTCGTTTGACGTCGGAGAGAACCTGGACTTCTCCAGCCGCGTGCAAGCCGTTGTCGATTTCTTTGGCCCGACTGACCTGACGTTAATGAGCAAGGATGCGCCGCCGAATGGGCCGATCGACCACGATGCCGCCGATTCGCCGGAGTCATTGCTGATTGGCGGGCCGATTCAAGCGAACAAGGAGAAAGCCGCCAAAGCAAATCCAATTAACTACGTCACCAGGGATGCTCCCCCGTTCCTCATCCTGCATGGCGACAAAGATAATCTGGTGCCGTATCAACAGAGTGAGTTGCTGCGTGATGCGCTCCAAAAAGCCGGGGTTCCCGCAACGTTGAACATCATCCCAGGCGCGGGCCACGGGTTTGCCGGGCCGGAGATCAACCGGCAAGTGGACGAGTTTCTTGAAAGGCATTTGCAGCCGGTTGCCAAGTGACCGACACCGCTGGCCCGACACCGCTGGCGAACCAAGGTTTGGTCCGTAATTTTCCGGGCAGCTGCGAGGTTGACACCTGCGATGGCGGGTGACAAAGTCGGCGGCATGAAGCCTCTTCCCCTCTGCGCAGGTTTACTCTTTTCACTCACCACTGCAACCTACGCGAATTTGCTTGTGGACGGTGGTTTTGAAAATCCGATCACTCAAGATGGGCCGCCCTTTGTCGGATTGTGGGAAGGATTCAACGGCGGGGGTGCGGCAGCGTTCAATACTGCCACGATGCCGCGCACCGGCGCGCAAAGCCTGGGTCTCTCGATCAACAATACAATCAACACCTTCGCCGGAGCGTTTCAGGACGTGGTCGGACTTACGCCGGGCATGTCCTTTAGCCTCGACGGATGGCATGCCACGACTTCCAGCCCCCTGAACCTGGGTGTGGAAATCCGGATCGAATGGCGTAATTCGGTGAGTAACACAGAGGTGGGGCGAACCCCAAACGCGACGCCGGTTCCAACCGCATCCTACACGGCCTTCAACCTGAGCGGTTTGGTTCCGGCAGGCGCCGACACGGCTCGCGTGGTTTACGCCATCCAGAGCTTTAGCACCAATCCATTGGGTAACGGCAATGTGTTCGTGGATGATATGTCGTTCACGGTCGTTCCGGAACCGTCCTCAATGGCCTTGTTGGGTCTCGGTGGTCTGGCACTTGTTGCCAGCCGCCGGAAGCGAGCTTGAGCGCGAAAATTGGTGCGAAGGCGTCCGTTGATTAGTCCAATGCGCGCCTTCGTGCTTTCAAGCCACGCCGCCAGCTCTTCTCGATTTGTTCACGCAGCACACACGCATCGTCCCAACTGGGCGGAAATGCCGAAAGGTTGTAGCCCATCCACAAGGGCCCAAGCTCCGGGACCGCAATCAACTCACGCCCCGGGGTTGCAGCCGCCAGCCAGGTTTCCATGACCTTCTCCATGAAGGGAACGTAATCGAGAAACTCCGCCGTCAGCTTTCGGCGACTGTTGGTCACCGGCACCTGGCAGTGATGACCATTGAAAGGACGAAAGTGAAATTGCTGCGCGCGTTGAATCAGGTCGGGCCGTTGACCCAATCGCGGCCAGAACGGTGGGAGCAAATGTTTCACGACTGCCAGGTGCGAGTAATCCCAGACGAACGGAATCAACTCACCCGTCGCCTTCTCATAACCGTCCGCGAGCGCGTAAGTCTTCTCGGGCGTTTCCGTGCACGTATCGCGATGCACTTCAATGGCAGTTTCCAAACCGAGCTTTCGGCTCTCGTCCATTAACTTCAGCGCCATCGAGAGTGCGACGTTGGTCGGCGTGTCATGGTCGCCAAGCTGAACGTTCACGTGCAATGCGCCGGCATCCTTCTGTGAACGGAGCAGCGCTTGGAACTTTCGTGGCTCGCTCGAAGAGAAGTAACCCACGCGCATCAAACCGAGTTTGTCTCCGAGCTTCGCGTGTTGGGGCGTGAGTTGGGTGGTGAAGCCATCAAATCCAGCCTCTTTGACGGCGCGGAGTTTTCGCTCCAACGACCACTCGCGCGTTTTTGTCGGATGCCAGACGAGCGTCCAGAGATTCACCACCTGGCGCAGCACCGGCGGGTTCGTCGCGGCGGACTTCCGGCTCATGCGAGAGGGCCAGCTTCTTTGCCGCGTCCTTTGAACGTGAGTTCGGCGATGCCGGATTTATCCAGCTCGCCAAAACCTTCCTTCACCATGCGGTCATATTGCTTTTTCGTGGCGGCCGCGATCGGGAGGTTGAGTCCTTGTTCCTTCGCCAGCTTGAGCGCAATGCCGGAATCCTTGGCAGCGTGTGCGGCGGAGAAGAAACACGAGTGTTCGCGATTCTGCATATCCTCACCATCCGTTTGCAACACGCCGGACCGCGCGCCCGTTTGCGAAAACACTTCGCGCAACATCGTCAGATCGAGTCCGAGCGCGGCCCCAAGTCCGAGTCCTTCGGCCAATGCCGCGGTATTGGAGTTCATGACCATGTTCACGAGCGCCTTGACTTCGGCGGCTTTGCCCGCGGGTCCGATGTAGCGCATCGAACTGCTGAGTTTTTCAAGAATCGGCTTGGCGCGTTCGAACACTTCTGGCTTTCCGCCACACATCAGATAAAGCGTGCCTTGCCGTGCCTGCGTGATGCTCGAAGCCATGCACGCTTCCAGTGAGCTGGCGCCCTTGGCTTCGCATTTTTGCTCCACCCAACGGTGAACCGCTGGCGTAACGGTCGCGCAGTTGATGAAGAGTTTGCCTTTCGCACGATTCAACAGACCGCCGACGTAGATGCGTTTCATCGCAATGTCGTCCGTGACCACGGTAATAATCACGTCCGAAAGCGCCGTCACCACCTTGAGTTGGTCTGCGGCCACACAGCTCAATTCCTGGGCGAGCGTTTGCGCCGCGGCCGTATTCGCGTCGAACACGGCTGCAACCGGATAACCACTTTCCTGTAAACGCCGCGCCATGTTTGCGCCCATGCGACCAACACCAACGAATCCAATTTTTTCTGCCATAATGTTATTCAGTCAGGGTTTAAGCGAAGGTGTTCACTATCGTATCCTGATTCGACAATCGGCCGCTGAGCCGCTTCTGGTAACAATGTTGGTCCGCCAGGATCAGGCCCTTGGCCTTGTCTGTTTTCATAAAACGGCTCGCGTTGGCGTAGGATTCCTGCCAATCGTGGATTTCCGGTCGTTCCATTTCGCCGGGTTGGCAATATAGAGAATGATCGAACTTGGCGGTGCGGTGAACTTTGCCATCGTGAATGTGGACGGTTGGAAAGAAGAGCGTCCTCGTATCCCGGCGCGGAAATGAAAAAGCCATGGGATGTATTTTGGCATCGCCGGACTTAAGCTTGAACACGGCGAAACCATAATCCTTGTACGTTGGAAGCTCCTTCCAGGCCGTATCAGAAATTCGAAAACGTTCGTCGAGTCGGGAAAAGTCCTTCATCGTGGGAACGAAGGAGGCTTCAAAGCTGCCAACCTTGACTACTTCCAGCTTGGGCGCGGCTTCTCCGGACAAGGTCATGCTACGAGTCAAAGCTTTGCTCGCGGGGATCGGGACGGGGAATCCGCTAAACAAATCGCTGAAGAATTCTGGATAACCGCTTAGGTCGATAAACGTGAGGCCTTTTTCATCTGTTCCAAGCTTTACTGGAACTGGCAATATCATCGCCAAATCCTTCTTCGCCTCCAGCGTCATGCTATAAACCAGAAACTGGCGACCCTCCTCTGCCGGGCGGGCAAAGATGTTGGTGGCGCTGACAGAAACGACCGGTTGTGAAAAGCAACACATACGCGGACCTCGTTAGGTTGGTTAACTGGTTTTCAGGCGAACGCGGGCAATATATCGCACTCGCCCGGTTGCGCGACAGCAAACTTGAACCGTTCCCGGTTCTCTGCCGCTTACTTCAACCAGGGCGCAATCGTCTCGCTGGCCCAGATTTTCTCCACGGGCTGGCGTTGACGCGTCACGGCAAATTTTCTGCCGTTTACCAGCACTTCAGCGGCGAAACCGCGCGTGTTGTAGTTGGATGCCATGACGAATCCATAAGCGCCCGCGCTCAACAAGGCGAGGTAGTCACCCTCGCCCACCTTCGGGAGCGGGCGATCCTTGCAGAAGTAATCGCCAGACTCGCAAATCGGCCCGACGACATCGGATGAAACGGTCGCGGCGACTTTGCGCGTGAGCGGAACGATCTCGTGATATGCATCATAAAAGGCCGGGCGGATGAGATCATTCATCGCGCCATCCACGATCACGAAGTTCTTTTTGCCCGTGCGCTTCACGAATTCCACGCGCGTAACCAGAATGCCGGCATTGCCGGATATGAACCGACCTGGCTCCATCAGCACACGCAGCCCCAGCGGTTTGAGCAACGGCACCAGCCGCGCAGCATACTTTTCCGGCGTCAGAATGTTCTTCCCGTCCTTCTTCCACCATGCCGGGTCGGCGCTTTGGAGCGCGGGCTGATAAACAATGCCCAGTCCGCCGCCGATACTGAAGAACTCGATCCCATGCTTCTGTTGCAGACGCTGCGCCAGCGGAATCACTTTGCGCACGGCCTGCTCGAACGGCGTCACGGCCGTGAGTTGCGACCCAATGTGCATCTGCACCCCGCGCAGCCAGAGGTTCTTCAATTTGCTCGCGCGAGCATAAACGCCTTCGACGTTCTCGAAAGCGATACCAAACTTGTTTTCGTAAGTGCCAGTCGTGATCTTGGCGTGCGTTTTGGCGTCCACGTTGGGGTTTACCCGCACGGCCACTGGCGCCCTCTTTTTGAGTCGGGCTGCAATCCGGTTAATGCGTTGCAACTCGGGTTCGCTCTCGACATTGAATGAATACACGCCGCGTTTCAGGGCGAATTCAATCTCGGCTTCCGCCTTGCCTACGCCGGCAAACACGCACTTCTTCGGGTCGCCACCCGCTGCAATGACGCGCTGCAATTCCCCGCCACTGACAATGTCGAATCCGCCACCCAGGTTGGCGATGGTGCGCAGGACGGACTGGTTGGAGTTGGATTTCATGGCGAAGCAGATCAGGTGCTCCACCGGCGCCATGGCCCGGTCCAACTTTTGAAAGTGAGTGGTCAGCGTCCGTTGCGAATACACGTAGAGAGGGGTGCCGAACTTTCGGGCCAGTGTTTCCACCGCCACGCCCTCGCAATACAGCTGGTTCCCGACATAACGAAAGTCATGCATCGCGACAGTCTAAGAGGCGCGCCTCAAAGCGCAAGTTTCACAGCGGAGACGCGCCGGGAAGCGTTGGAACGAATTCTTGCGTCGCCGCCGGGCGAATGGTATTTAACGCTCCAACGCCCGAGTTGGTCTGCGGCGTGCAGAGTTCCGGAGAACGGAAAAATGAGCGTATCGAAAAAGAAGATCAAAGTCCTCATCGTGGACGACCATCCGGTGGTGCGGAAAGGTTTGCTTTCCTGCCTGGCCGCGAAAGACAACCTGAAAATCGTTGGTGAAGCGGCTAACGGCACTGAAGCCGTCAAGCAGGTGAAGGAGCACCAACCCGACATCGTGTTGATGGATATTTCCATGCCGGAGATGGACGGTCTGGCCGTGACCGAGACTCTTCGCAAGGAAGCGCCCCAGGCCAAGGTTCTGATTCTGTCCATGCAGAGTAATCGCGATTCCGTGCTCCGCATCATCAAGGCGGGCGCGCGCGGTTACGTGCTCAAAGATGCTCCGACGGATGAACTCGTCGGCGCGATCGAAACCGTTCACTCAGGTGAAGCGTACTTCAGCGGGCCGGTGGCGAAGATCGCGCTCAATCAGTACGTGGCCGACGCCGATGAAACCCGGCCCGTAGCGAAGCTGAGTGATCGTGAACGTGAAGTGCTGGCCCTTATCGCCGAAGGCAAGAGCAATAAGGAAATTGCCATGCACCTCGGCATCGGCGTGCGCACGACGGAAACCCATCGCGAACGCATCATGCGTAAGCTGGATATCCACAGCGTGGCGGGACTCACCAAGTTCGCCATCGCCAACGGAATTTCTTCTCTCGAAGAAGGCGAAAAAAAATAAGCGGTTCTTCGACCGCTTCGGGCGCGTTCCCAGCATGAAACCGGCGCGCATTTTTTTGGTCACGGGCACGGACACCGGCGTCGGTAAAACTGTTTTTGCGGCAGCCGCCACGATTTCACTGCGTCAGCAGGGCAGGCGCGTGGTCGCACTTAAACCGGTTTGTTCCGGCGGTCGCGACGATGCACGATTGCTTCATGCGGCGGCAGGAAAGGTTCTTTCGCTCAACGAGGTAAATCCCTGGCACTTTCGGGCGCCACTGTCACCACTGCTTGCAGCGCGCAAAGAGAGAAAGCGCGTGCCGCTGCAGCAAGTCGCAGCGCATGTCCGGGGGCTCGCGAAACAATTTGAGGTGGTGATTGTTGAAGGGGCGGGGGGATTGCTCAGTCCGCTCGGCGAGGACTTCGATTCACGTGATTTGATGCGGGCGCTGAACGCAATACCCATCGTCGTCTGTCCGAACAAGCTGGGCGCGGTGAATCAAGTTCGCCTGGTGCTGGACGCTTTGCCGAAGAGGGTTGCCAGGCAGGCAATAGTGGTGTTGATGGCACAGCCCAAACCGGATACGGCGAGCCGCGGCAACCTGCAATTACTTCAGGAGTTCAGCGAGCCCGCCCGAATTCGCACCTTCCCGTGGCTGGGCCGGTGAGCCGCATCAGGATTTTCCGTTGCTGGCGAGAGCGACCCAACGACGTCCAATGCTGGTGAGGTCCGGTTCACCGTGGCCATTGCGTTGGCGGCTGAAGTAGTGGGCTTCCAGGCGGCGAATGCTCTCGTCCAGTTCCGCCCGATCGCTGGGCTTAAACGAAAGCGATGGGTCGGCTTCCATGCGTCGCAGCAGGGCGATCAGGGAGAATGCCGTGGCGGGCTCCGGCAACGTGTAACGCGGCTTCTCTGAAGCGTGAATCGGCTTGCGAGCGCGCAACCAGATGAGGCCGCCACCGACGATCAGAATTCCCGCACCCGCCACGATGGCCCAATGCCACCAGGGACGCGGCCGCAACGAAACCCCCGCCAACGCCAGCATCGGCTGCACCTCCACGAGGTCGGCGTCCACGTAACGTTTGTAAATCGCTTTCACGTTCGCTGAAGCCGGTTCGGGAAACTTGAATGCAAGAGGGGAGGCTGCATCGTTGGCAACGGCGAGTTCGATGACCCAGTTGCGTTCGCTGACGGGAGCGAGGTCATCCACCTCGGTATCAATGCGGGAAATCGCCAGCCCTGGGTCACTCAGTTCCTCCACTCGCAGGCCAGAAAAATTGGTTCGCAATAGCGCGGCCAGTTCAGGCACGAGACCGTGACCCGTCGCCTTGATTTCGAGCGACAGTTTGCCCTGGGCGATTTCGCGGTCGTCGAGAATCTGGGTGACTTCGACGTCGCTGGCGGGGCGGGCCGGTGTCTTTTCTGGTCGCGCGTCGATCAGAGTGACTTGTGATTCCACGGGCAACACAACTTGTCCGCGCGAATCCATAAAGTCGAGGTCCATGCGGAACGCCGGAATCTGGTCCACCGAACCGTCCTTTGCCTTCAGCAACAGGTAAGCGAGGGGTGTTTCGCGCCAGCCGGTCTTGTCGAGCCCACGCGATTTCACCTTGTCGTCGAGGAAGGTCACGGTTTTCACCTCGAAATGGTCCGCCAACTTCTCGCGCACCTGCTTCTCGAAATCCTCCGTAAAGTTCCTTTGCTGCGGGCCACCCTGCATGGCGTAGTAAGGATTGCCGGACTTCATATTGCGCAGGTAACGGCCAAAACCGCCCGACTCGCGCTCGATATCCGCCGTGTGTCTGAGCGAAATAAATACGCCGAACGGCTGGCTGTGACCGACCGCCGCATCGCCATCGAGGCGCGCCACCAACTCGAGTTCGCGGAGCAGATCATCGTAATACGTCACCAGCTTGCGGGCGTCCGCAGCATCGGGATGATCGCCGACGATTAACAAGCCCGCGCGCAGGTAACGGGGTTTGAGTTCCGGACGAAGTTGGTTGGCGCTTTGGCCCAGTTGCTTCGCAAACGCGGTCAAGTGCCTTTGCGCAGCCGGCTCAGGTAACGAGAGGATGGCCGCCTTGACGCGCTGAAGTTGATTGGTCTCGGGATCCTGCTGGCGGGTGACGTAGGCGAGATCACTGGCGCCGAGGTTCGCATTGAACCATTGCTGATAAACCAGCGGTGTTTCGTCGCGCTCTTCCATCTCCGGCAGAGCCGCCGCATACAACTCGGCGGCGCGCGCAAAACCTTTGAAGGCTTCATCGCGTTTCTCCACGTAGATGGCGAGGTCCACCTTCTTGCCGTATTGAAATTCAGCGAGATCAAAGAACGTCGCCGCGCGCACGAGAGTCAACCGCCAGTTCGATTCGTCGCGTTTGAGAGCTTCGTCAATCAGCCCCATCACGACTTCGTAGCCGCGCAAAACCTCCGCTTCAATCTGCTTGTCGTTGCGTTGCGTCTTGGCTTCCTGCTGAATGCGCGGTTGCCGCCATTGCGCGGCCAAACGCTCGCGCATCGTTTGCGCGAGTGCAGCCAGCAAATCGGGTTGGAGTTGATTGCGCGGGCCAAACACAGTCTCGATGTCCTCAATCCGGAAAACTTCCGCGGCACTGTGCGCCCCGGTAAATGCAGCCACGGCGGCGGAATCATCGAACCTTGAAAAACCAAGCGATTGGAGTCGGCGCATGATGACCGACAATTCCTGGATGTTGCGCACCTGCATGGCGCGCGTGAGCGGGATACCCTGGCCCTGCATGCCGTAAGGGCTGCCGGTGTAGTAAACGACGCCGCCAGAAATGTAACGGCCCGCGTTTTGGGCGTTGCGCCCCGGCTGATGTGCCGTACCCCAGGCGCGAAGAAGCGAACCCGCCAAAGTTCCGGCCTCCCTGGATCGCGCGGCGGCAAGAGCTTCAATGATCGGCAGCGCTTTCTCCGGGGTTTCGGTTTTGAGATGGAGATCCACCATCAGCGCGAGCAAACCCAGTCGCAATCCGGAATCCAGTTGACGTTGCCAGTTTTCGCCGGGAGCGGTCGCGAGCACCGCATCAATGGGCACGTAAGGCTGCTGATTGCCGTCATAGTATTCCTGGGGATAAGACTCGTAACCGATCATGTTGCCGAATTGATCGTATTGCGCGCCGTAGTTTCGCGGTGCCCGATAACGCTGCTTCGACCACGTGGCTTCCTGCATCCAGCCCTGGGCCAGAAGATTCAGCGCCGTTTGCCAACAGGCATCCGAGGAGTCACGACTTTCGAGGAGCAAATCCACCAGCTGCTTCTGCAATTGAAGATTTTTCCGGCGTGACTCGATGTTGCGATCGTTGACGCCCTTTTGCACCAGTTGATTGGCAACGGCGAGAACCGCCAGGCCTTGCGCCGGGTCGCCCTGGAAGCGCGCGCGCAGCCAGTTCGTGCCGATGTCGCCCGACAACTGCGGCAACAAATCCATGCAACGTTTCAGAGCGGCATCCCGATTGGTGCTGGCAACGTTGGTGCAACCGATGATGAATTGGTTCACGTCCCACGCGGCCATCAGCAGCTTGCTGTTCTTCTCCTTCGTGCCACGTGCTGCCAGTTCGCGCGCGTGCTGGTCCAGAGCCGGCCAGTCGAACTTTTCCCTGGCGCTTTCCAAGGGTGGCAGGAACATCGCGGCTTCCGCCAGGCGGTTTGCGGCGATCAGCATTTCAGCGGCACGGCGACGATCCTCCGGCTTGCCGCCCCCAAGATTCTCCACGCCGATTTCCAGCTTGGGCAGCAACGGCTCCAAAGCATCTCCACGCGCAAGCAAGCGGCTCAGTAGCTGCCCGAGCGCTCGCGCGTCTTCATCCGTGAATTCCTTCGGTGCGATTTCGGCCAATGCGAGCACATCGTCCAGCACCAGCGTCAGTGAAGGGCTTGCTCCCCGTTGGCCCGAGTTAGGCGGCTGGCCGGGCATGCCTTCCTGCGACGGCTGATTTGGTTCGCCGGTGGGTCTTCCCGAGTTGGGTAGTTGTTTGATCAGGTAACGATAAACTTTTTGTCCGTGGTCGTCGGGCAACGTGCGGAGGTACTCGCCCGCAGCCTTCCAATCCCCGCGAATGACGCTCTGGTTGAATTGCTCCACTTCATTGGTGATCACGTTGCTCGAGTCGAACTGAGCGGAGAACGCCTCAAGCACCGAAGCGGCCGAGCGATCAAACTTGAGCTTGAGCAATTCCTGCAGCCGCTTTTCTTCAGGTGAACTGTTCTTAGCGGGCGCATTCGTGCCGTCGTTTCCGGACGGACGCTGCGGAAGCGTTACCCCCGGAGGCAACGTCACGCCCGGCGGCAGTTGGATCTCGCCTGACTGAACATCAGGGCCTGAGAGGATTGGGAGTGGCTGGACAATACCCGGGTTTTGCGCGAAGGCAACCTGGGTGGCCAGCGCGATGGCTGATAGCGTGGAGATGCTGAGTAAGTTCTTCATAGCCCGTGTTCCAGTGGTTAGTCGCGCAACATCCCCACGCCGTTCAAAGTCTTAATCCCGATCTTGCTCTTAATCCGCGGGACTAAACCAGATTAAGATTACGATTACGATTAAGAGTAAGATTTTAAGAACCACCCTTCGGGATGTTATTAAATCCGGCACCCCGCGCGTCTTTCTCTTTCTTTTCGCCCTCGCCCGGATTCTCGCACTTGCTCTGCGACTGGCTGCGGCACTTCTGGCAAACGTTCTTGCACCCGGAACATTTCTTGGGCAACGGCAGACCCTGCAATTCGGACAGGTCCATTTGCTCGAGCCGAATCGTCGCTTCCAGGTTCTTCTCGAAATTGCTCGCGAGCGTTGCGCCTTTGCTTTCCTCCGCCAGCAATCGGAAATGTTGTCGCGCACTCTCGGCTTGCTTCAACCATTCCTCCGTCGTGCCGCCTTCGAGCCGCATCAACCACGCCGCATAGTAACGCGAACTGGCCAGCGAACTCCGGATCTCGCGTTGCAAGTTGGGGCCGGCCTTCGTCGCTTGCGCTTCGGTGAGCAGCTTTTCCATCTCGTCCATCGCCTCCGGCAATTCGCCGGTGTAAATGCGGGCGTTGGCGTGCGCGAGTTGGATTTGCAATCGCTGCGCGGTCTTGTTGGCCGGAGTGGCCGCGAGGGCATCGGCCCACGCTTGCGTGGCCGCGTCCCACTGCTCCATCACTTCAAGCTGGCGGGCTTCCGCGATTTTCTGCGCGGCGCGCTCGGCGCTCAGCCGGGTCTGGCCCGGGCCGAAGTGATAGGCCAATAGTGCGACGGGAACGAGCAGCCACACTGTGAACAGAATTTTCTTACGCATAGGTCGGTTTCTCCGGTTGATGGTTTAATGTCGCCTGCGATGAAAAAGTTTCGATCCGACTTGGAGCCGCTGTGCCGGAACGCTTGCCAGCCTGCCACGCGCTGCCCGCAAACGCAAGTGCCACAGGCAACAAAGCCAGGGTAAACCCGCCGAAACCGAGGCACGCCAATGCCGCCTCGCGCAACCCCCGGTCGCGGGTGTCGCGCAAAGGTAACGAGTGAGCCAGCGCCATCAGGGACGTGCTGGGCAGATGCTTGCGATTCGCATCGAAGTAATCGCCGCGAAGCCGAGCCGCAAGCTGGCGCAAGGTCGGGGCGTCCTGACGGGATTGGTGGCCGTCAATGTACTTGCCCATCAACGAGTCACCCACGCCCACCACCAGCGTGTTCAGGATGGAACGCGGGAGTTGAGGCATACCCGTGTCCGGGATGGTATCGCCATCGCTCACGATCACCAACGTAGTGCTGTCGGGCTGCCACGACTTCGCGAGGTCGGCGGATTGGCGCACGCCTTCGAGCAACTCGGTTTTGCCCACGTTGAAGGCGATGTCCAGCGGCAGGTCGTTCAGGCAATTCTTCACGACTTCCATGTCGAACGTGTCCACCACCACGGCCTTCGCGCCGGTGTAAAACGCCACGATACTCACGCGCACCTGATCCGTCGCGATGCGTTGCAGCAGCGACATCAGCACGTCACTCGCCCGCGCCGCGCGCGTCTGTGTGCCGTCCGGTCCAGCATCGGCGAGCCGCATGCTGGGAGAAACATCCAGAGCAATGACCAAATGACGATAACCGCCCTCAGGCGCGAGATTGTCGCGACGCACCGTTTGCGGACCAATGGCAAGCAGTGTGGCAAATCCCCACGCCAGCGCGCCCACTGCCGCGATTCGCAGCCACGGCGCGGCCACCGTCCATTCGCGCGGCCTGCCGGCCGGACCAAACGCCAGTCGCGCCACCCGCTGACAACGGCGCACATGCAACCACTCGGCCAGTCCGGTGAGCAGGACGGCTGCGAGCGCGATGTAGGCGGAATTGTTCATGGTCACCAGGGTGTGAATCGAAGTCCAAACGCGCCGACCGTTTGCAACGCCAGGCAGCCGAGCCCCGTCAGCGCGAACGGCCAGAACCAGTCCGCGAGATCCGGCGCGGCGAGTTTAAGCTTCGTCGGCTTCATCGCATCAATGCGCTGGAACACTTCGCGCAACGCCGCCGGGTCGCCGGCCGCAAACGCCTCGCCGCCAGTCAGACTGGCCACCGTGAATGTTTCCTGCTGGGGCTGGCCTTCCGCGGCATGGATGTAGAACACGGAAATATTGTTCTCTCGCAATTCCTCGCCCAGCTTTTGCGCAACGCCGCTGCCAAGGTCAAAACTTTCCCCGTCGGAAATCAACACCACCATGCGGTCGCCCTCCTCAAGGCCACGCAGTTTCTTCTGCACGGCTTGAAGCGCGTGGCCGATGCGCGTGCCGCCCATGTGCGGCGGCATTTTCTCCGGACGCAGGAACGGCGCGGCCAGACGCAGCGCGGTCAGGTCTTTCGTGAGCGGCACCCAATGAACGTATTCTGTTCCGAAGATCGTCAGCCCGAACGCATCGCCTTTGCGGAACGAGGTGAAATCCACGATGGCTTCGAAAGCCTTGTCCGCGCGGGTGCCGTCGCCAAACGGCGCCATCATGCTGCCCGAGACATCGAGCACGAATTCGATGTTGGTCATCACGCGTTCGTCCTTCGGCGTGGTGGCTCGCTGCGGACCGGCCAGAATGCAAATCACCACGGCCAGCAACAGGGGCGCGAGCAGGTTGTTGCATTTGACCAGGCGTTCCAGCCAGCGACGCGGGCGCGCTCGCGAGTGATCCAGAGGCAACACCAACGGATTGCCTCGGCGCTTCCATTCCCACCAAACCAACACGACCGGCAGGATAAGCAGCAACAGCATGAACGGTCGTGCGAAACTCATGCGGTTACCTCCGCTGGCTTCGGGTCAGTCAGTTGTTTGTAGGGCGCAAGGAACTCCTCCACTCGCACTTCGCCGCGACCCGGCGGGCGATGCAGCCAGTCCTCCAGGGCACGCAACAAAACACCGGCTTCAGCATGTTCACGCAAACGATGAATCAGTTCGTCGCCAGCGGTGTTGGTTAGATTCAATCGCCGTTGCCAATGCGTGATCAACATGCGTTCCAACGTGGCTTTTTCGTCCGCCGAAATTTTCCCTGCCGCAGCGCGCTCCACGAGCGGTCGGATGCGCTCGGCAAAAGTTGGTTCGCGTTGGATTGATGCGGTGTTGGCGACAACTTTTGTGCGCCGGCCCGAACGCCAGATGACGAAGAAAGCCGCGATCCACAACGCAATCACGACCGCAATGGTCATTCGATAGCCGCCAAACAGACTCGGTGCTTGCTGAGCTTGTTCTTCGAGCCAACCGTTGTGTGGGTTCGGCAGTAAGCCGGCAATGGTGACATTGAGCGCTGCCAGATTGGTGGCGGGAAGTCCATCAGCGGTGAACAGGTATTTGCGCAGATCCTGCTGGCCCGGCACGCGACCGATGTAACGCAGATCGTAGCGTGTGAGAGTGCCGTGCGGCTGCGTATGCGCGACGCGCAACAGCATCGGCGCGCGATGGTCACCCGGCTTGGTGGTCAGACCCGCGAGCGGCAATGCAACGTCCAGTTGTCCTTCCATGCCGACCGTGGGTGGAGTGGAGTTCGAGGAAAGAACAAGGATATCTTGTGCAGCCGCGGCCGTTGCATAGAGAACGGCACTCAGAAGCAACAAGGACGAATAACGAATGACGAATGACGAAACCGGAGCGCGGAGCATTGCTCCGCTTGGAATGCGTGACCGACTTCGGCGGAGCGCGGCTGTGCGCGAAGCGTCAGCCGCAGCGCTTCGACGATGCTGCGGCTGGTCCGCGACACAGCCGCGCTCCGGAAAAAGCCCGTCGTTATTCGTCATTCGAGCTTCGGATTTCACCTGGCCCCCTTTCCCATGTTGCCGCGACGGCGCAAATAACCACGCAGCCGCGGCAGAAAATGTTGTTCGATGGGCAGGACCAGATGATCGATGCCGGCTGCCTTGAGTTCATTGGCCATCACATCTTCATCCAGCCAGCGGTTGCGGCCCGTCGCAACGAACGCTGTGCCGGTCTCGGCTTCCTCGGCGCGGAACACTCCGCCACCAACACGACCGCGCTCTGAAGGGTCCTGCAGTTGCAGCGCCACGCAGTCGTGTTCCTGCGCAAGCAGCTTCAGCGCAGGCACGGCCTCGGGATCGTGCAGATCACTCAGCACGATGATCAACGCGCGCGATTCCAGCACGCTCGCAAGCCGACGCAGCTTGTGGCCGACGGTGGTTTGCTCATCCAGCCGATAACGCCGCAAGCGGTGCAGCCACAGAAACACCCTCACGCGTGAGAGCGTCGGATGACTGTCAAAGTTCTGTTCGCCGCCGCTGATCAGGCCGACGGGACTGATGCGCGACAATGCCGACAGCGCGAGGGCGCCCGTGAGTTTTACCGCCCACGCGTATTTGCTCACCGGTTGCGACGTGACGCACATGGAAGCCGAGGTGTCCACGACGAGATAAATCGGCATGCGCTTGGGCGCTTCGTATTCCTTGAGGAAGATTTTCCCCGTGCGCGCCGTCACGCGCCAGTCAATGGCTTTGACCGGGTCTCCAAGTTGGTAGAGCCGTGACTGGACATACTCGATGCCCGAGCCGAGAAACGGCGAGGCATCCGTGCCGAAGCTGAGGCTGTCGGCCAGGCGCTTGATCTCCAGCGCGAACTGGCGTTCGTCCAGATGATCGGAAACTTCGAGTTGAGCGTGCATGCTCTGATTTCTTAATCTTAATCGTAATCCTAATCTTAATCTCTCTGTCTGAAGCAAACGGGGGATTAAGATTAAGAATGAGATTATGCTTAAGACCGACGCTGCGCTTCACCCCACTTCCGCCATGATTTCTTTCAACACCGCC
Source organism: Verrucomicrobiia bacterium (assembly GCA_036274115.1). Lineage (GTDB taxonomy): Bacteria > Verrucomicrobiota > Verrucomicrobiia > Limisphaerales > JADLHS01 > JADLHS01. The sequence continues at coordinate 14,239 of DASUGI010000366.1, read as the reverse complement.
GCGCCACTCACGCCGCTGGCGAGCGCTTCGTAAGTCAGACGGGTGCGGTGCAACAACACATCTTCCGCGAGTGCATACAAATCTTCCGGCACAACATAGTCGCGTCCATGAATGAACGCCCGGGCGCGCGATGCCAACGTGAGGGCAATGCCCGCGCGCGGACTGCCACCCACGTCGATGGACTTGTGCCGGCGCGTGCGACGCACCAGCTCCACGCAATGTTTCGTGAACACATCGCTGACAAACACTTTTTGTACGGCGTCCATGGCCTCGACGAGTTGCGCGATGGTGGCGACCGGCTTTTCGTTCAGCAGGTCGAAGGCGCTTTGAGGCACGGCGCCCTTTTCGTCGTGCCGCAGGCCGAGTTGCAATTGGCGGCGCAGAATCTCTTCCTCCTCCTTCGCATCCGGATAGTGCAGCCGATGGCAGAGCATGAAGCGGTCGAGCTGCGCTTCGGGCAGTTCGAATGTGCCGCTTTGTTCGATGGGATTCTGCGTGGCGACGACCACAAAGGGCGCGGGCAAGGGAAAGGTCGTATTGCCGATGGTCACCCGGCGTTCCTGCATGGCTTCGAGCAACGCGCTTTGGACCTTGGGCGCGGCGCGATTGATTTCATCGGCGAGCAGCAGGTTGGTAAAGATCGGGCCGCGATGGATGCGGAATTCGCTCGTGCGCTGGTCCAGGATTTCCGACCCCACAATGTCCGACGGGAGCAAGTCGATGGTGAACTGGACGCGGGCGAACTTGAGGTCGATGGCGCGGGCGATGGTGTTCACGAGCAAAGTTTTGGCAAGGCCCGGCATGCCTTGCAGAAGCAAGTGGCCGCCCGTGAACAGCGCGATCAGCAGGCGCTCCACGACGACGTCCTGCCCGACCACCACCGTTGCCACCCGTTCCCGCACCGCATTTACGAAACGGTGCGACGTCACCGACACCTCAGAAGTTTTGACCATAGCGGTATGAAGTTACGCCCCGGTTTAACACTGCTTAGACGCGAGAGTTGCAGATTCGTTTTAGGAAATCTGTAAAAAAGTGCGCGGCCGACTAATGGTAGCAGTTCTCGCGCTGCGAGAACGCGGCCCGCGCAGTAGCGGGCCGGCTTGGGCTGGGGAGCTAACAGTTGCGCCACTACCTAACGCGAATCGTAGCGCGGCCGTCCCGGCTGCGAGTTCGGGCGGCGTCTCGCCGCTCGAAAGAGACACGAGGCGAGACGCCCCGTGAACTCGCAGGCGAGGACGCCCGCGCTACTCCGAAACCTCTTCCGTCAGCGCAGCAGCGCGGCGACCGGCTTTGCCAAACTTGATTTCCGGGATCAACAACAGCGTCGCGAAGACAATCATAATTGCGCCCAGCCAACTGATGGCCGTTAACGAGAAATGTTCGATCAACCAGAACGCCGCCACGGGGGCGATTACACCACGCAGCCCAGTAAAAAACGTGTGAACGCTCATGTAATCCGCCACGCGCTCAGGGGGCGCGAACTTGGTCACCCACAAGCCCCAGGCCACATCGCCGCCGGCGTTCGAGACGCCGTAGATGATGGCGCCCAGCACCAGCCACGCGATGTGATCGCCGCCAAAGAAGGACAACATGCCGAGGGCAAAACCCAGGTTCAGCACGATGCGCAGGACGAAAAAGTTCATGTGATCGAAGAGCCGCCCCCAGATCGGGCTCATGACGAGCCGCGCCAGATTGGGGATTACGCCCACCAACAGAGCGATTTGTGCGGTGGTGAGCGCCGCGCCGTGCCAGGTGACGCCGTGTTTTGGATTGGCCAGATACTCGACCCGCAAGGGCAGGATCATCAGGTTCGCAAAGCCCATGAGCATCCACATGATGAGCGTGCGACGAAACAACGCGTCGTCGCGCACGAAGCGCAACGCTCGGAACGGATGCGTGCCGCCCGAGGCGGTCAGGGGACGCGACGGGATTTCGGCGAAACAGAATGCCGTCAACGCAAACGCAGCCGCGAACACCACGAGCAACCAGCGGAACAATTCGAGGTTGCCCGTCAGAAATCGCCCGGCCAGTTCACTGAACACCGCTGCCGTCGCGATGCGAATCATGAACGTGCGGGAAAACAATTTGCCACGTTCGCGCTGGGGATAGTTCTCCTGATAAATCTGGGTCATTAACGGCACCGCCGCGGAACTCGCCGCCATCGTGATGACGGCGCCGATAACGTAGACAGGCAACACTGGAACGAGCGCCATCGCGACGAAGCCAATCGCTCCAACCGCCGCGACACGCGAAGCCGCCCTGGCTACGGGCCAACCTCCCGTTTCCACACGCGCCACGAGCCACGGTCCGAGCATCAATCCAAAACTGCCCCCGCCCGCGACCAGTGCCTTGGACAGCGCACCCGCGTGAAACCAGCGCACGGCGATGAGGAGGAGAAACGTGCTGCCCGCCGTTTCAAGGATGCCCGAGGAAATCGCCCGCCACCGTTCGTAACGGTAGGTTTGAGCGGTGCGGGTGGCATCTGACATTGGCCAAGACTAAGATGCGGAGAAAAGCGGGCAAAGGGATTTCAGCGGGGCAGCGCGCCACCGAGCCTATGGTTTTATCAATTCAAACACGCCAAACACTGCGAAATCATCCGGATTGGAAGTGAGCAGTCGGCGAACCCCGGCCCCGTGCAAAACCGCTGCCAGATGAGTGTCGAGGATACGCTTTGGCCCTAATGCGAACTGACGCATCCAACGCATCGTCTGAGCCGAAGCTTCGCTGGCTGGTTCAATTACTCCAACGCCAGCATTGGCCAGGAAACTCTCCATCCAGTCCAGCGCTTCCACCATGGCTAACGGCGGCGTGAAGCGCCTTGGACCGGTGATCACGTGGAGAAATTCGTAACGACCAAAGATGGAAAGACGAGTCGCCGCTCGTGCTGCGCTTCAGCTTGCACCACAGCCAACGTTGCGCGATTTGCCGGATGATCCTGAAGAGCGAGTGGGACGAGAATGTTGCAGTCGAGCCCGGTCATTGGCCTCCGAACAGTTCGTCAGCCAGTTCCGATTGCGAGATGCTGGGAGTCAAAACGCGGTGACCGCTCAACGAGCGAATCTTGAGCGACGAGCCGGAAGCGATCTCCTTTTCTGATGCCGAAACGAGTTTTGCCACCGGCTTGGAGCCCTGCGTTAAGATGACTTCATTGCCGGCCTGAACCTGCTGGACTAACTCCGCCAGCCGGCCGCACATCCGCAGTCTTTGTCATGGCGCGAAGGTAATTTCTAACTCGAGTTTAGTCGAGCCGCACTTTTGGAGCGCTGCCACCATTGGCAACTATTGGATTACGCCAGGTATTGGTGCTCTCGATCATCATTGATGAATGCGCGAAGGTCCGCCTGCAAACGGCTTAGGAAACCGTTGAGATCCTCCGCAACAATCGAGACTTGATTTGATTCCGCTTCCAAACGATTTGCTGAGAGTGTCCCCGTGACAACATGTATGATTTTGCCAGTCACTCGATCGATGCAAAACCGACCACCGCCGCCATCAGTTCCGAGAACCAGGATCTTTGCTGTTTTCGAAGAGCCACGAACAAGTAACTCGTTAGGTTCATCTCTTTCCTGGTTGGTTAACAGCCGGTCGGAACTTTCAATGAATAGCCCATTCCCGACGTCCGGCCAACTGAGCCCACTGCACTGCCCGTAAAATTCTTTCAGTTGTTGACGGACACCAGTTGGCATCCCGGCAGTCAGCGATTCAAGATTGCGCGGTGCTGCAGGCGAGTGAATGACGTTGTCTCCAAGAGGATACCCGATATCGATCTGGCGAAGATCCGCAAGCAGCCGTTGCGTGAGTCGAATCCAGTTGCTTACTGTTGTGCTCATCCCCGCCCCTGCTCTTAATTAAATCGCGCTTTTGCTGATTCTCCGTGTGCCCTTAAACCTTCCAACTCCGCAAACTTCTTCACCGCTGGCAGCGCTTTCTTAAGTGAAGCTTTGTTGTATTCGACGAGGCTGGTGCGGCGTTGGAATTGGTCCACGGTCAGGCCGGCGAAGGATGCACCGGCGCCATCCGTGGGCAGAACGTGACTCGGGCCGGCGACGTAATCACCGAGGGCGGTGGGTGAATAGTTGCCGAGGAAGATCGCGCCGGCAGTGACGATGTTGCGGCTCAACTTGCGGGCGTCGCGCGTGATGACTTCACAGTGTTCGGGGCCGAGTTGATTGGTCAGTTTGACCGCATCGTCCAGCGTCTTTACTTGAATCAGCCAGAGGTTGCGATCGAGCACGCGTTGGATGAATTCGCGTCGGGTGAGCTTGGGCAATTGGCGGGTGATCTCCTTTTCGACGGCCTTGAGCACCTTGGTCGAGGTGGTGACGAGCCAGACGCGTTCATGGCCGGAGCCGTGTTCGGCCTGGGCCAGCAGATCGGCGGCGGCGAACTTGGGATTGGCCGTGTCATCGGCGAGGACGAGCAGGTCGCTCGGGCCGGCCAGCAGGTCAATGGCAACGCGACCAACGAGCAGTCGTTTGGCCATGCTGACGTAGGCATTGCCGGGGCCAAAAATCTTGTGCACGCGGCAAATGGTCTTCGTGCCGTAAGCCATTGCCCCAATCGCCTGCGCCCCGCCCACCTTGTAGATTTCAGTTGCACCAGCGTTTCGAGCAGCAAACAAAAGGGCGGGATTTACGACCGCGTTTCCTGCGGGCGGGGTGCAGACGACGATTTCTTTGCACCCGGCAACCCTGGCTAGCGTAATGGTCATGAGCGCAGTCGAAACCAGCGGCGCCGTGCCGCCGGGGATATAAACGCCCACGCGTTGAAACGGGTCAAACTTCTCGCCCACTTTTGCGCCGTGGGAGTTGGTCGATTGCCAGTCCTTGCGCCGCGACTTCTTCGCGAAGTTGGCAATGTTCTTCTCAGCCTCGGCCACGACCGCGCGCAAAGATGAATCTGCTTTTAGCGATGCGGCCAGGAGTTCTTCGGTCGTAACGGCGAGTTGGTCAGGGGTGAGCTTTGCACCGTCGAAGCGTTCCGTCAGTTCCACCAGGGCGTCGTCGCCTCGCGCTTGCACGTCGTCGAGGATGGCGCGGGTGCGTTGCTCGATTTCAGGATCGAACAAACTGGAAGGCGCGGTGACTTCGCGGAGTCGGTCGGCAAAGTCGGCGTCGGTGAAACGGACAATTTTCATGCGTGCACAGGCTAAGCGAATGCACGCGCTGAAGAAAGAATGAAGAAAGCCTGTGGAAAGCCCTTCCCTTCGTCCTCGTCGTCGTTCTCGTCCTCGTCCTCGCTTCCATAGGCAGGTCGAGGACAACGACGAGAACGAGAACGAGGACGGTGGATCGAGCGAAGCTCACGCGCACATGCGTGAAGTTGCCGCGCAAGAGGAGAGTGAATGTGCGGATTGACGCACGGTTTTGCGTTGGCCCGCGCGATGCTAAAAGTGTTTTAGAACAGCCGAATCGTAAAAACCAAACCCGCTGGGGGGAGCTATGAGTGAGCAAAACGAGTTCTCCGAAACAACGCCGAAAGTTCCGCCACTGGTCACCAAGCCATTCGTTCCGCCGCCTCCGCCACGAACCACTGGTTATTGGCTCAGGGTGTTGTTGGTTTGCAATCCGTTCTATCTCGCAAGCGCGTGTTTGTTGCTCTATGGCGTTTATCGGATTTCGTCTGATCCGAACTTTCTGGCGACGGAAGTCGGTCAACTCACGTTCAATTTCTCAGCGCTTCAGCTGTATGAACTGCTGCTGGCCGGCACGGCCATGGCGCTGGTGACGCGGCGCATCTGGTATGACGCGACGTTGCTGGTAGTGCTGGAAAACCTGCTGTGGATTGTGCCGTTCATTCTCGTAAGCCAGGCAGCGCTGATTAACCGACAGACGACCTGGATGCTTTGTCTGCTCGCGGCGGGATTGGCAGTGGGACGAACGCTCTGGTTGCGCTGGCGCGCGGGACAGTTGATGCCGTCGTGGCGGGCGTTGCTGTGCGGTTCAGCGGTGCTGGCGATGAATGCGGCGCTCCCAATCGTGTATCGGCACTATCAGGAGACGAAGAAAGGGGCGTGGTTGGAAACTGAGCCGGCCTGGATAATCAATGACGCCGTTTGGTTCTGGGTGTTTCCCGCGCTGGCGCTGGTGGCGAATCTCCTGCCGCGCCCCGAAAACGATCAGCGCGACAAGCAAGTGGCACGCTGGTTTCCGATGATGCTTTGCCTGTTCTGGATCGTAGCCACCGGAGTGCATCTTTACGCGCTGGGTTACGTGTATGATTTTCCGTTGCGCCGCGAGCAACTGACGCCCGTGCTCTGGGTGCTGGCGTGGACGTTGGTGCTGCGAATCGCTGACTTTGTTCCCGCGCCATCAAATTTGTTGCGTCGGGCGCTGCTGACTTTACCACTCCTGACGGTGTTCGTTTCGGCGTTCGTCGTCGGGAGTCACGTTTTCCTCGTGCTGGCGATCCTGAACTTCATCGCGTTTGGCGTCGTGCTGATCCTGGAGCGCGACAATCGGTTCGCATTGCAACTGGCGATGATTTCGTTTGCATCGATGATTTCCGCGCTGCCGGTGGAGGTGGTGCATCCGGTTGTCGGTGGGTTTGACCGGATGAACCTCATCGGCGGCGCGGTCCTGGCTTATCTGGCGATCGCAACCGCGCTCTCACGGAATCCGAAGCTCGCGATTGTGGGTGCCGTGGCGGCGGCCATTGCGGGGGGATTGGTGCGGGAAGGACAGACGGACAGCCTGCATTGGGCGATGCAGGCGGGATTTGTTTACGCGCTCCTGCACAGCTTGCGGTGGCGGGATTATGAGCATCAAGGGGCGGCGGTCGCGCGCATCGCCATTGCGTCCCTGTGGGTGCTGCACGCCTTCATCTGCGCGCGAGCAGGCGTGGCGTTTGTGCCTCTGTTTGTAGTGGCGGCGTTGGTGCTGTGTGTTTGGGCGGCCCGGGGATTTCTGTTCCAAATCTGGAGGCCCATGGTGATTCCGATCACGGCGGGCCTGGTGACGCTGTGTCACCCGATGAACTTCGTCGTGATGAAAACGCAAACCACACCCGTGGGTCTGCTGGCAGTGATTGGGAGCTTTGTGTTGTTCGCGTTCGGCACGGTCGCGGCGTTGACGAAGCATCGCTGGCACAAGGTTGGTTGACGATAGTTGAACCGGGAAAAGGCTGCGCGAGTTCCGCCATTATGGATTAAACATTGTAACGCGGCCGGGCGTTTTTACGGGATAACCCCTTCCGTATCCTGCCCGTCTCTTCGTTGTAATGGTAGAAACGCCCTGACGGCTCCGCGCGCTTACCACCCGAGGCGAGCCGGTAGCGATACATCCGGTAGCTGCGATCGCGGGTCACCGGTTCGCGATAATATTCATATTCCTGAACGAACATTCCCTCCGTCGGTTTCAACACGAAGACCTCGCTGGCAATGTTGGTAAACAGTGTCGTGCGAGAAACCACCATCGCCTCGGTCTCGTAGAGTTTGCGGCCCCGGACCGACGTGGCCGTCCATGACTGCGGCAACCACCGACCGGATATCAGCCCGTTGGTGATGTTACAGGTCGTCAACAAATCACCCAGCTCCAGAGTGTATTTGATCACCGCGGAATCGCGCTCGACATCAACCCAGTAGCGCCTGGTTTGGGAATAGCGCTTGCGATACTCCACCCGCAGAATGACACAGCGGCGTCCTTGTTCCGTACCGTAACCTTCAACAATAAATGCTCCGGCATCATTCGTCGGTGCGAGCAGAACGGTCTTAACCCGCTGATCTCCGGTCGGAACAACGCCGCTCCCAAAGAAGAGGGGCTGGTAATTATTGTCGGATAAACTTGAAGGCGGCATGAGCTCGCTGTCCCCTCGCTGGATCATGAAATCCACCAAGGGTTGGGCCGCGCTCCGCGAGGGATCCGCAAGTATGTGAGCGCAACCCACGCCCGCGTTGCCTGCTTCCAATACCTTGTAGCGATGCACCAACGCAGGATTTCCCTCAACCGGGAAAGCAGCTGCATCGTCCCGCAAGAGGCGGCATCGGTTGTTTTGAAAATCCAGCGTAATCTCGTAGTCGCACGGGACGAGGATGTCTTCCGTGGGCAGCCACTTAACTGCGACCTTCTTTTCGCCCGGCCTCAGGCCGAACGGCGGGTTTTCGTCCGGACCAGTGTCTGCGGGCGGCTCTGAGACCGGGCGCATACCGCCTTTATGCCAGGTTTGCGTACCGGAAAATTTATAGGCCACCATTGCCACTTCTTGCCGACGCTTTTCCCAATCGCGGAGAATCCTTGGCAGCGGGTTCTCGGCGTCGGCAGCAGAGACCCTGGTTTGCCCAAGCGACACGAAGACAATCAATCCGAGGGTGTTGAAGACAGTCAAAAGCCGTGGGCAACTCTGCCACATGCAAGGACGATATCGCTGGCCGGCTACCGATCAACCCCCAAAAAGGAGTAGCCACTTCGACACATGCGCAGCCCGAAGGAGTGTTCCCGCTTGCCCTCGTTGTCAAACTATGTGAAACCAGTACGGCAACGGCATGAAAACCAAAGATGACATCGTTGCCAACTGGTTGCCGCGCTACACGGGCACACCCCTCAAAGAGTTCGGGAAACACATCCTGCTGGTCAACTTCACGGATTACGTCCGGCTTTTCGCCAAATGGCATCGCGTCCCGGTCCGCGGCCTGGACCGGCCCATGGCTAACGCCACTGCGGAGGGCATCACCATCATCAACTTCGGCATGGGCAGCGCCAGCGCCGCGACGGTGATGGATTTGTTGCACGCGATCTCGCCCAAGGCAGTGTTGTTTCTCGGTAAGTGCGGCGGGATAAAACACGTGACGAATCTGGGTGATTTGATTCTGCCCATCGCCGCGATTCGTGGCGAAGGAACGTCAAACGATTATTTCCCGCCGGAAGTTCCCGCGTTGCCCGCGTTCAGTCTGCAGAAGGCGATTTCGACCACCATTCGCGATCACAAGCGGGATTACTGGACCGGCACGGTTTACACCACGAACCGCCGCGTCTGGGAACACGATGACCAGTTCAAGAAGTATCTGCGCAAGATCCGTTGCATCGGCATCGACATGGAGACGGCCACCATTTTTGTGACCGGTTTCTACAATGAAATTCCGACCGGCGCGCTCTTATTGGTATCCGATCAGCCCATGGTGCCGGAGGGAGTGAAGACAGCGGCCAGCGATGACAAGGTGACGAAGCAGTTTCTCGATAAACATCTGCAGATCGGGATCGATTCGCTAAAGCAACTGATCAATCGGGGGCTGACGGTGAAGCATCTTCGATTTTAGGCGCAGCCACGGAGTTGGTGATGGGAGCGGGCTCGATGGATTCACTCGCTCCTCTGGCCGTGACTGCCATTGTGGGCGTACTGATGACCAACCACCGCACGATGACACCCACGAACAATCCGCCGACGACGATGTGTCCGGCCTTCTTCGTATCAGCCAGATTCCAGAATTTCCGTGGCGCTGGTGCGTCAGTTTGGTTCAATTCGTGTATTTACGCCAATTTAGGAACTACCGTGTCGTAACTCAGGGGCTGAACGACTTTGCCCTCCCCGTTTCTGATCGTCCGCGTCTTCTCGTCGAAAAATACCGCCAACCCCAGACGCTCGGACGTTTCTGCGAGACAGAGTACCGTGTTCCCGCGCACTGACAAGTCCACATTGCAAAAAGTTGTGCCGCCATTGCGAATGACGCGATAGAAATCTTTGTGCAAGTTATCAATCTTACCGTAAGGCGCGGGATCGCTGAACTCCTCGACATCCATTTCTTCGGCAAAAAGTTTCTCGGGCTTGAGTTCTGCCCTATTTGCACTCGAAGCAAGATAAACCGTGGCTTTGCGCCCACGAATGATGTCGGGCAAGCCCTGCTCATTGACCGTTGAACCAACGATAACGAAGGTCAAGCCGCTGGGGAATTCCGCCAGCACGTGAGTCGTATCCGAGATTTCGCGATCGGTGGAAACCTTGTAGGTGCCAGTGCAAACCACGCGGCGCGGGAACTCCGGGTTGCCCGTGGCGAGCATCAACGGATAAAAACGGTGGCTCAGCAGATTGCCCAGAATGCCGGAATTGTAGGCGTAATATTTGTGCCAGGAAAAATAACGGTCCGGAGTCCACGGCAATTTGGGCGCGCGCCCCTGCCAACGCTCCCAATCCAGATTCGCCGGGCTGGCATCCGGGTCAGACGGAAAGGTCCACTCGCTGTTGTTCTTGTTGTTCCGACCATACGAACCCTGCGCCCAGACGAGCGGCCCGAGTTTGCCGGCCTTCACCCACTCGGCCACTTTATGAATCATCGGGTCCGCCGTGTACTGCGAGCCGCACTGATAGACTTTGCCGGTGCTCTTGACCTTGTCGTAGACCGCCCAGCCCTCAGCCGCGTAACGTGTCATCGGCTTCTCGCAATAAACATGTTTGCCCGCGTCCAAAGCGTCGAGCGAACACTGGCCATGCCAGTTGTCCACGGCAGCAATGAGCACCGCATCGAGGTCCTTGCGTTCGAGCAACCGGCGATGATCGCGAAATGCGTCCTTGTCGGTTAAGCCAGCGAACGCCTTCGCGCCATTGAGGTGCTTCTCGTAAAGATCACAGACGGCACCGACGGCAATGTTCTGGTCCGCGGCTTCTCGCTTGAAGATCTTTAGATGCTCCGTGCCCTGCTTGCCGGTGCCGATGACGCCCACGACAATGCGATCGTTCGCTCCCGTGACATTGGCGGAAGGCGCCTGGTTTTGGCCATAAACCGGGGTTCTCAGCAGAGCTGGAGTTGAGGCCAGGGCAGCAACGGTGGCGGTTTTCTTGAGGAACGAGCGACGGGTTTCACCCGTGGCGGAAGCGGGTTTCTGCGGATTTTTCATATGCCAGATCGGTGACGTGTTGAAACTAGCAAGTCCGACGCGCGAGCAAAGTAATTTGTTCAGCGTTCCAAACTTTGCGCTTCTCAGCCACTGCGCGAAATGTTTCCTTCTGCGCGTGACCGGGGCCATCTTAAACGCGGCGGGAATTCTTATCGGCGGAATTTTTGGACTCATGCGGCCAAATCCGCTGTCTGCCTCCACGCAGAGTTTCTTCAAGCTGAGCCTCGGCGTGCTCACCATGTTCTTCGGACTCCGCCTGACGTGGTTGAGCGTGAACGGCACGTTTGGCCAGATCGTGAAGCAACTCACCATCGCGTTTGGCTCGATCATTCTCGGGGCTCTCATCGGGAAATTGCTGCGCTTTCAAAAAATGTCCAACCGGCTTGGCCAATACGCCAAGCGACTGATTGAAACCAACCGGCCCGATGATCCACATCGTTTCAGCAATGGCATGAATGCGTGCACCGTTCTGTTCTGCGCCGCGCCGCTCGGGATTCTCGGTTCAATCCAGGATGCACTGCCAACGGAGGCGGGAGGCATGGGCTACTTTTATCCGCTCGCGGTGAAGGCACTCATGGATGGCCTGGCGATGGCAGGCTTCGTCAAGTTCTTTGGCCCGGGTGCAATGGTGTCAGCGCTGCCGGTGTTTGTGTTTCAAGGAACAATCACGATGGCTTGTCACGTTTATCTTGAACCATTCCTGCGCACTTATGGCTTGCTCAACTCCGTCAATGCTGTCGGTGGACTCGTCGTTTGCACGGTAGGTGTCGTGATCTTCGAAATCCGGCGCGTTGAGCTGGCGGATTACCTGCCAAGCCTTGCGGTTGCACCGTTGATTACCTGGCTCTGGAAATGAAAAGGGCATGTGCGTTCTCCTCCCACAGGACCCCATTGCTTTTTTTCCCCACCGAGAACATTCCATTGCGTTCCACCATCCGTTCGGCCAAGTGCCAGTTTCAGCGCCGAAATCTCTCGGCCACGGCGGCGTTAGTTGTGATGGCGAGGCAAAATCTTTGTCCAGCCGCAATAGCCACAACATTGCTCAAACCTTCAGGTATCGCAAAGCCCGCATTATGCGGATCGCCCCAACTCGCGAGGGTGCCGTCCTCCCTTATAGCCAAGCTGAAACCTTCGCCTGCAGCTATTGCAGACACCCGCCTAAGGTCCCTACTGCCCACACGCACCACACCGGACGAATAAAATGGCGAAGTCGTAGTTGGATTACCTGTTGCTTCGCCATTCCCATTAAACCCCCATCCCCAGACAGTCCCATCGCTTGCCAGGGCCAAGTTGTGCCTGAGGCCACAGGCAATTGCCACGGCGTTGCTGAGGGCTGGCGCGTTAACCGCGTATTCTGGAGCGCCTTTGGTTGCAAACATCCTTACAGTTCCATTAGTGCCGAGCGCGACCCCGAATGGAATTTGAGCTCGCTGAACCGCGACGACCGCAAGGTTACTTAGGCCGGGAGCCGCTTGGCCAGAATAGAGGTCAATTGCGTGGCCAAATCGATTTACGCCCATTCGGAACGCGGTCCCGGTGGCGATTGAAATCATATTAGTCAAACCTAATGGGACTATCAGTGGGCCTTTGCTAAAACCCTCCATTCCCCAACCAACGATTGTCCCATCGCTTCTCAATGCCAAGCTGTGCGTCCATCCCGCGGCCACCGCGACCACGTCATCCAACACCCGACCATCCAGATGTACAAATGACACCTCACGAGTATGGCTAGCAGAACCCGTCGCTTGACCTTGCTGGTTCCCTCCCCAGCCCAGCACGGTGCCGTTGCTTTTCAACGCGAGCGCATGAAAGGTCCCGCACGAAATCGAAATAATGTCTCTGACCGGCTCACCAGCCAAACTTAGGACGCCAGACGATAGCTTCCCTCCATCTTGTTTTGGGTCCGCACCAAGTCCCCAGTAAACGACGTAACCAGAATCTGCCCCGGTACTCAAGCCAGCGCTGAACAACAAAAAGATTATGGTTACGACAAAACCACTTAATCTACTCATACATTCCCCCTCAACTTGTCTTCCGAACTTCTTTACAATCATCGTCCCATCGGCTTTCACCTCGAATTCCTGATAATAATTTTGTAGGTGAGCACCGTCACCCGTGTCGCAATTCGCCACCAAAGCGGGATATACCACTTGAACTTGCCTGCATATAGTGTCGGTGGAACGTGTGCATTGATTTTAAAGCAAGTATCCCAATTCTGTACTGGTTCAGCGTGAATGTCACTTTTGGGGTTGAGGCGTAAGATACGATTCGGGTTTTTGTTGTTGTTAGTTTAACGATGGATTTTTCGCTTTGGGGTCGTGCCCGCAGGAGGCCGGCCTGGGGAGCGAACCCGCCCAAGCCTGCGGTGTACGAATCCAGCGCGGCGCTCGGGTTGCTTCCCAGCAGGGCCCTATCCTCCGCCTGGACCAATTCTCTTTGCGCGCTTTCATGCTCAGTTGCAAGCCGGATCTCCGGCCGGCGGCAGTTTCTTTTGCGCGGCGCGTTTTTCCCGACGGCGCTCGCGCGCGGCTTCCAGTTTGGTGTCACGATCTTTCCAAATTTGTTCGGCCCGGCCTTCCAGCTGGTCCTTGGGCGTCAGGTAGCCGATGGCGCTGTGCAGGCGCACGGTGTTGTAATGCTCGACGAATTCGGCCACGACCTGGCGCGCTTGTTCCAGGGGCGTCTTGGGTCGGAGGGCTTGCTCCTTGAGCGTGCGATGCCAGCGCTCCAGCTTGCCGTTGCTTTGCGGATAGTGCGGGCTGGTCAACACGTGGCTGGTCTGCCAGAGCCGGATGAACTCTTTGAATTTTTTGGCCACGAATTGCGGGCCGTTGTCGCTGATGATCCGCGGCCGGGCTTGCGGATGTTTCTCCCGTGCCTTTTGCAGCACCAGTTCGGCGTCGGCTTCTTTCATCGCCTCGCGGATTCCCAATAGTGTCACCAGCCTGAAGCGTAATGCCTTCTCCGATTGTTCCGGCCTGAAAAGTATCGCGATTCCCGCAAGCGTCACCAACATTGGCGAGGCTGTTTTCTATCTCAATTCGATCTTGGTAATATCGCCCTTCGGATTCGGAAAAATATGTGTAACTGCGCACTTGCCGAAATCGAACAAATCGAATCGCACACGTTGGCCAGGCATCCAAACCACCTTAATTCGTTGACCATTGGGGCCGACAACTTCTCGATCGAAGGCATTATTCTGTTTGCTCATTTGAGTTCCTTCCCTTGAAAACTAACTTGTTTTAGATACGGGATTTGCTGGGTGGCGGGGCGCTAGTGTAGTGTCTCATAAAAGACTTTACTAACAAGCGCGGGCGTGCCAGAATTCCAGCATGGCTCGACCCAAACTGCCTCTACACCTATCCACTGAGCAACGAAGCGAACTGCTGCGCTTGGTCCGGGCGCCCAGCACC
>DASUGI010000365.1:0-6281 GCA_036274115.1 Verrucomicrobiia bacterium | reverse complement strand
GAATGCGGATTTTTTAGCAGTTTTGGAATTCTGGGAGCGCGAAAAGGGCATCAGTCGTGATGTCCTGGTCGGTGCTGTACAGGAAGCGCTGCTCTCAGCGGCTAAAAAGGCCGTCGGCCCGGCCCGCGAACTTCGCGTCGATATCGATCCCAAGAACGGCGACATCAAGGCCTTCGCTAAACTCATCGTCTCCGAGAAGGTCATTTCCAAGCACGACCAGATTTCCGTATTTGATTCCCGGCGCATCAAACCGGACGCCAAGGTTGGAGACGAACTGGAAATTGAAGTAACTCCTACCGGTTTCGGCCGCATCGCGTCTCAATACGCCAAGCAAGCGTTGATGCAGCAAATCCGCCGGGCTGAAAAGGCACTGATCTTCACGGAGTTTAAGGATCGGGTTGGGGACATCATCAGCGGCACGGTGCGCCGCTTCGACCGCTCGGACGTGCTGGTTGATCTTGGGAAGTACGAAGCCCTGCTGCCCAACAAGGAGCGCGTGCCGACTGAGGAATATCAGATTGGCGAACGCATCCGCTGCTTCGTTAAGGCCGTGGAACAAGGCCCCCATGGTCCAGAAATCATTTTGTCGCGCGCCGACCCGCGTTTCGTCATCAAGCTTTTTCAGGTCGAGGTTTCCGAAATCAGCGACGGCACGATTGAGATCAAAGGTATCGCCCGCGAAGCTGGTTTCCGCACCAAGCTGGCCGTTTGGACGCGCGACGAGAAAGTCGATCCGGTTGGCGCCTGCGTCGGTCTCCGCGGCCAGCGTGTGAAGAACATTGTTCGCGAACTCAACAACGAAAAGGTCGACATCATCAAGTGGTCGCCGAACATTCGGGAATTCATCACCAACGCCCTCTCGCCGGCCAAGCTCAAGACGTTTGAAGTGGATGAAACCAACAAGCGCGTGAAGATCATGGTCAGCGAAGACCAGCTTTCACTCGCCATCGGCAAGCGGGGGCAAAACGCCCGCCTGACCTCCAAGCTCACCGGCTGGCAGGTGGACATCGAGGCTGAAGTTGTGGTGACCAAAGGTTTTGAAGAAAAAGTGGCTGAAGCCGTTGAAATGCTGGCAGCCATTCCGGGGATCTTAAGGGAACAAGCGGATGCCTTGGTGCACGCAGGTTTGACGCGCTTGGAAGATTTGCTGCAAGCCGAAGAGAGCGATCTAGCGGATATTCCGCAAATCGGCGATCAGGCTGCGGCAGTGTTGCAGGCGGCCAAGGCAGAGGCCGAGCGGCGCAAGATTCAATTGGGTGGTGATGCCGCAGCGGCCTGAGGTTGTCATGAGTGCGACGACCAGATTTTTGATTCGTTGGGGTTAGCCATGAAGGCTCGATTCCAGCGAGAGTTGGCGGTTTGTAGTTATTATGCCCGTACGCATTTACGATATTTCGAAGAAGCTCGGCCTGGAAAACAAGGAAGTCCTGGCCACAGCCAAGTCCTTGGGCATTGCCACGGCTAAAGTCCCGTCCAGCTCGCTCGACAAAATCACCGCCGAATACCTCGAAGAGGAAATCCTCAAGACTCACCCGGAAATCGCGGCCAAACTCAAACCCGCCGGTCCCGCTCCCGAACCAAAACCTGCGCCGGTCGAACAGAAGATCGAAATTATCAAAGCTCCACCGGCTCCGGAGCCGCCGCCGGTCGCCGTGGTTGAAACCCCACCTGCACCCCCGGTAGAAGTCCCGGCCAAACCAGTCGAGCCAGCGCCTGAGCCGCCAGCCGCGCCCGCTCCTGCTCCGACACCCGCGCCTCAGCCTGCGCCCGTTGCAGAAGTTCCACCGCCCAAGCCTGTCGCTCCCCCGGCACCGGTTACACCTCCACCACCACCAGAACCGCCCAAGCCGCGTGTTGGTGAAAAGGTTGGATTCATTCAGTTGACTCCGCGTCCTCAGTCGCGTCCGCCCGAACGCGGCGGCGCAAAACCGCCGCCCCGACCCGATGGCCGCACTGATTTCATGCGCCGTGGCGATATCCGCCAGGTGCGCGGTGGCACCACGCCTCCGGGGCAGACCGAACAATTTCGTCGCGGCCCGGGTGGCGGTCGCCCGGCCGAACCCGCGAAACCCGCCGGACCGAAGTTCGCTTTGCCCGCTGATGCTCAAGTCATCACGATCAAACCACCAATCGTCGTTCGTGAATTGGCGGAGCAGCTCAAGCAAAAGCCTTTCAAGATCATTGCGGACCTGATGGAGGTGGGCGTCTTTGCAAACGTTAATCAAGCCATCGACGAAAAGATTGCGGTCCAGGTTTGCGCGAAGTATGGCTTCAAGTTCGAAGTCGAGAAGCGCGCCAAAGGCGAGGGCCAGGTTCACGCACCGGTCAAAAAGGTCGAAGTCGATACCGAGGACAAGCCGGAGCAACTCAAGCCGCGCCCGCCGGTCGTCACCATCATGGGCCACGTCGACCACGGCAAAACCTCACTGCTCGACGTCATTCGCAAGGCGAACGTCGCTGCCGGTGAAGCTGGTGGCATTACGCAACACATCGGCGCTTACACGATTTCGTTTCCGCATCCTGAGCGCAAGAACGACCTCCAACAAATCACGTTCCTCGACACGCCGGGTCACGCCGCGTTCAGTTCCATGCGCGCCCGCGGCGCGAATGTCACCGACATCGTCGTGCTCGTTGTCGCAGCCAACGACGGCGTCATGCCGCAAACGTTGGAGGCCTTGAATCACGCCAAGGCCGCGAAAGTCCCGATTCTCGTTGCGGTCAACAAGATTGATCACCCGAACGCCAATGGCATGAAGGTGCGCCAGCAATTGCAGGAAAAGGGTCTGGCGCCCGACGATTGGGGTGGCGATACGATCTTCGTCGATTGTTCCGCGCTCACCAAGCAAGGTGTGGACAAGCTGCTCGAAATGATTCTGCTCCAGGCGGACCTGCTTGAGTTGAAAGCAAACCCCGACCGCAACGCCAAAGGCAACGTCATCGAATCCGGCATCGAGCCCGGCGGCCCAATGGCCACTGTCCTGGTCCGCAAAGGCACTCTGCGCCTGGGCGACGTGATTATTTGCGGCGAGTTTTACGGCAAAGCCCGCGCGCTCATCAACGAAGAGGGCAAGCGCCTCAAAGAAGCCAGCCCGTCGGTTGCCGTAAAAGTTCTCGGCCTCAACGGCGTACCCGATGCCGGTCAGGAATTCAGCGTTGTCGATGACGAGCGCACTGCCCGCGAGCTTGCCGCCGAACGCGCCCAGGCCGGTCGCGCCGAGAGTCTCGAGGCCAAATCCAAAGTCACCCTCGAAAATCTCTTCGCCACGCTGGATTCGCAACAGGGCAAAACGCTCAAGGTGGTTGTCAAAGCCGACACGCAGGGCTCAGTGGAAGCCATCGTCGAAGCGCTCAAGAAAATTGAGTCGGACAAGGTTTCGCTCGAAGTCATCCATAGCGACGTTGGTGCGATTACCGAAAACGACGTCGCACTCGCTTCGGCGTCCAAGGGCATCATTCTCGGTTTCCACACCCGCGTGGACAGCACCGCCGCCGAAAAAGCCAAACACGCGAGTGTGCAGATTAAACTCTATGCCATCATCTACGAACTCATCGATGAAGTGAAGGCGGGTATGGCGGGTCTTCTCGACCCGGTCATCAAGGAAGTCATCGTTGGCACTGCGGAAGTACGACAAATTTTCAACCTGTCCAAAGGCGTGCCCGTCGCCGGCTCAATGGTCACCAGTGGCCGCATCGTGCGCGGCAAGGTTCGCGTGCGCCGTCGCAAGGATGTCATTTACGAGGGTGTCACTCAGTCGCTGCGTCGCTTCCAGGACGAAGTCAACGAAGTCCGCTCCGGCATGGAGTGCGGCATCCGCATCGAAGGCTTCAGCGAAATCGCGGTGGGCGACGTTGTGGAGTGTTACACCATCGAGAAGGTTGCGCAAAAGTTGTGAGGAACTGATTTTTGGGCTACGCTGCGGCCGGCCAAACCGCCGCAGTCGTCAAGCGAGGATCAAGGATCGTAAATTCAATGCCTACTCTCCGTCACGAACGAGTTCGCGAGTTGCTCAAACGCGCGATTGGTGAAGTCATCCGGCGCGAGTTCAATGTGAGCGACGTCGGCCTCATTTCGGTCAACGACGTCGAATGCGCCGGCGACCTGAAATCCGCTACCGTCTTCATCAGCATCCTGGGCAATGCCGACCAGCAAAAGCGCGGTCTCGCGTTGCTCACCGAACATCGCACCCGCATCCAGGGGCTCATGGCCAAGGCAGTGGTCCTCAAATACACCCCTACCCTGCGCTTTGTCATCGATGATTCCGTGGTCCGCGGCAATCGGGTTCTCCAGATCATCGACGAACTTGAAAAAGCTGAAGCCGTTCCGGAAAAGAAATCGAAGGAATGAGCCCTCGGTTGCAATGAGTCTCTTTAGCATTCAGACGTGAAAGCTCAGCCTGCCATCATCACGCGCATCATCGAAGCCATTCGCGAAGCGAAAACCATTTGCATCGTCGGTCACGTTCGCCCCGACGGCGATTGCATTGGCTCGCAACTCGCCCTGCTGCATGCGTTGCGCGCCGAAGGCAAAAAGGTCGTTAGCTGGAACGAAGATGGCGTGCCGGAGAAGTATCGCTTTCTCGATCCGGATCGCAATTTCGAGAAACCCAGGCAAGGCGAAGCATTTGATCTCGTCATCGCCACGGACTGCGCCAGCTACCAACGCCTCGGCAAAGTTGGCGCGTGCGTCAACCAGCGCAAGCAACTCATCAACATTGACCATCACGAAAGCAACACGCGCTACGGCGACATCAATTGGGTCTCCGCTCGCGAGCCCTCGACGGGCGAACTTATCTTCCGCCTTCTGAAAACGGCACGTTGGCCCATCACCAAACGCATTGCCGACCTGTTGTTCACCGCCGTTTCAACCGACACCGGCTCGTTCCAGTACGCCACCACACGCCCCGGCACCTTCCACGTCGGCGCGGAACTGGTCACCCGCGGCGCCGATCTCGCGAAGATTGGCAACGAAGTTTATCAATCGTTCCCCCTCCCCCGCGCGCGGCTCTTGAAGCTGCTTTACAGCAAATTCAAGCTCACGCACAACGACCGCATTGCGTACTTCTGGCTTAAGAAAGCCGCGCTCGCTCGCACCGGCGCCGACAGCAACGACACCGAGGGCTTGATCGATCACATTCGCGCCATCGAACCCGTCATTGTCGCCTGCGTTTTCGAGGAACTCGAACCCGAACTCACACGCATCAGCCTTCGCTCCAAGACCGACAAAGTAAACGTCAGTGACATCTGCGCGCAGTTCGGTGGCGGTGGACATGCGGCCGCTGCTGGAGCGCGCATTCCGGGCCGACCCATGTCCGTTCAACGCCGCGTAATCGCCGCCATCAAAAAGGCGATCAACCGCGCGAAGTAATTGTTGCCATGCAAGAATTCACGGCGCTGGACGGCGCCATCCTTATCGACAAACCCAGTGGTCCGACTTCGCACGACGTCGTGGACGCCATCCGCCGCAAATTTGGTATCAAAAAAGTCGGCCATTGCGGAACGCTTGATCCCGCTGCCACTGGCTTGCTCATCATCGTCCTTGGCCGCGGCACCAAGCTCTCCGAGAAACTGATGGGCGACGATAAGGTTTACGAAGGCACCATCAAGCTCGGCGAAGCCACCGACAGCTACGACGCCGACGGCGAACTGACTGCTTCCCTGCCCGTCCCGCCGCTGACACTCGATCAATTGAACGAGGAAGCCGCCACGTTCATTGGCGATCAGATGCAAACTCCGCCGATGGTTTCCGCGATCAAGAAGGCTGGCGTGCCGTTGTATAAACTGGCCCGCAAAGGCGTCGAAGTGGAACGCGAGCCGCGCCTCATTCACATCTACAATTTTCGTTTCACGGAATACGTCGAGCCGATTGGCACATTCAAGCTCGCTTGCACCAAGGGCACGTACGTCCGCAGCGTCGCTCACGACCTCGGCCAGAAACTCGGCTGTGGCGCGCATCTGGCCACCCTGCGCCGTTCTGTTTCCGGCAAGTTCGATGTCGCGGATGCCAAACCGCTGGATGAAATCCTGAGCCTCTCGACCGCTGCTTTGGAGAAGCGCGTAATTCCGTTTTTGAAATTGGCGGTGGCGTGAGGTTCGAGTGATTGGTTAAATAGTTAAACGAGTTAAATGAGTCTCAGGTTCTGTGCCCATTCACTGATTTAACCAATCACTTATTTAGCTTATTTAACTCAACCCAATGACCCTCGTTCGTTCCGCGACCGAACTCCCTCCGGGCAAAGTCTGCCTGGCCATCGGCGTCTTCGACGGCGTTCATCTCGGCCATC
>DASUGI010000364.1:0-22426 GCA_036274115.1 Verrucomicrobiia bacterium | reverse complement strand
CGCTCCTGCGCTTGGTCAGCGCGCTGCTGGCCGAGTTCAGCGACGAATGGGAAACCGGAAAAATTTACCTCAACATGGAATGCCAAACCCAGCCCTCTGTTTAATGCTCGACGAATTTACAGAAAAAAATTTGCGCCGCCTGCCGGGTTCAGATTGCAATCGAAACTGCGCCTCATGCGTAGCGCGGATTTTCAATCTGCCGTATCGCCGAATTTCATTCGGCTGGACGTTCGGCTTCTTGCAGTCCTCGGAGCTATCGAGCCGGTGCGGATTGCAAATCCGCGATACAGCAGAATTCAATTCTGCGCTACGATGGCTGCGGCAACCTATACTTCCCATTGAACCCTGGTGCGCGCCCAGCACCAGATCATTCACGAGGCGGTTGGGGCGCGTCTCGACGCGACGGACGGTTTCAAACAGATCAGCGGTGGTCATCGCAGTGCTCCTCCAATTGGTTGGGAAACTCCCGCTTGCGCCAGCAATCCAGCGGGGTAAATTTGCCCCCATGAGCGCGGCAGAAATCCTGGAACAGATTGAACAGTTTCCTCCAGCCGGGCAGCAGGTCGTTGCTGAAAAGGTTTTGCAATTATATGGGGACTTTGAACTCACCACCGAGCAAACTGCCGAACTTGACCGCCGCGCCGAAGATGCGTTGAAAAATCCCGGGCGCGGAATTCCGTGGGAACAGCTCCGCGACGAGACGCTCGCCAAATACAGGAAATGAACTTTCGGGTCGTTCACGACACCGAAGCGACGTTTGAATTTCGGAAAGCTGTGGCGTGGTATGAAGGTCAAGCCGAAGGGCTCGGCATTCGATTTATCCTCGAAGTGGTTACGGTTATTACGGCAATCACTTTTTAGCCGCTCCGTTTTTCCAAAGCTGGACGCAAGGTCCGCAAAGCCCGGATTCCGGGCTGGCCTTACTCGATTTATTTTGTCGTCAATGAAGCGCACTCCGAAATCAAGGTCGTGGCCGTCTGGCATGGAGCGCGGAATCCGGCAGAACTGCGCCGACGGCTGAAATGACGCGCTGCCTCTCGTATCGTTGACGAGGCGGTTGGTGGGCACCTCGACGCGACGAACGGATTCAAGAAGTTCGGTGATAGTCATTTTGCCAACAACGAAACCACTCTCTTCCAACCCAAAAGCCGGGCCAGGTCAATAGCCAAGTCCCCGTCATTGGTTTCCAGCGTCCGATCAGCTCCACGTTTCAGCAAAGCCTCCACGACCAGGGCATTCCCTGCCAACGATTGATGATGCAGGAACGTCCATCCACGATCGTCCGGCTGGTTGATAACGTCTGGATGTTTCTTTAAATAATCATCCAGCGAAGACACCATGTTGATGCTCATCGGATGTTCGACATCTGCAGAATCCTCCGGCGACAGAAGAACGTTGCCCGGTTCACCAAAGCTAAAACCCCAGCTCTCATCGTGCGCCTGACGTTCAGCCAAACTCATGCGCGAACGCATCAGATTTACGGTGTAGGCGCCATACACTTTTGAGGAAATTGCATACATCCAGTCGGTCAACCGCTCAAACGCAAAGGTATATCTTTCGCCTTGTTTCACAGACTCAAGTTGATGTGGTTGATTTAACAACTTCCCAGTAATGAGGCGACCGTCGAATTCAATCTCATCCAACCACATCTGCTCCACTTGATCATCCGATCCGCACTCTTCGAGCGGTTTGTCGGCAAACATTGTCTTAACACAAGCCAGATCAAGCGCAGGGATAATTCGACGGCGCTCCCAAGAGAGTTCGCGCCAGAGGAGACGGAAGGTCGAACGCGCTCGTTCGTAAGCCTCTTGCATCTCGGGATCGCCGTTATCGAACCAGAGGATGGGATTCGTTGTCTCTTCGCTCACAAATTACTTCACGGCACCGGCACTGCATTCAACACCTTCTTGATAATCGCATCCGTGGTCACCGCCTGCGCTTCGGCTTCGTAGGTGACGATGATGCGGTGGCGCAGCACGTCCGGGCCGATGGCTTTCACGTCTTCGGGAGTGACATACTCGCGGCCCTGCAACAGCGCCCAGGCTTTGGCCGCCAACGTCAGGTTGATGGTCGCGCGCGGCGAGGCGCCGAACTGAATGAAGTGTTTCAGGTCCAGCTTGTATTCCTCCGGCTTGCGCGTGGCGAAAACAATTTTGACGATGTAATCGCGCACCTTGTCGTCCACGTGAATCTGGTCCACCAGTTTCCGCGTCCGCAGGATTTCCTCCAGCGTCACCACCGGTTTGATCTCCATCTCCGCACTCGTGAACGCCATGCGATCCAAAATCTTTCGCTCTTCGTCCACTGAGGGATAATCCAGAATGACCTTGAACATGAACCGGTCCACCTGCGCTTCCGGCAACGGATAAGTTCCTTCCTGATCAATGGGATTCTCCGTCGCGAGCACGAGGAACGGCGACGGCAGTTTCATCGTTTCGCCACCGAGTGTCACCTGTCGCTCCTGCATGGCTTCGAGCAACGCGGATTGCACCTTGGCCGGCGCGCGATTGATTTCGTCAGCGAGCACGAAGTTGGCAAACACCGGACCTCTGGTCGCGTGATACTTGCCATCCTGCGGATTGTAAATCTGCGTGCCGACAATGTCCGCCGGCAACAGGTCAGGCGTGAACTGAATGCGATGAAAACTCGCATGAACCGCGGTGGCCAGCGTGCGCACCGACATGGTCTTGGCCAGACCGGGCACGCCTTCCAACAGCACGTGACCATTGGCCAGCAAACCGACCAACAATCGCTCCACCAACGCCTCCTGCCCGACGATGACCCGTCCCACTTCGTCGCGGAGTTTGCGAATCCACGCCGAAGTTTCCTGCACCTGCACCTTCAAATCGTTGCTCATTGGCGCACACGATAGCGGGTTCCGTCAAAAGTGCCACCGCGATTTCCCTGCCTGATTGGAGCGCGGTTGTGCTGAAAGCCAGCCGCAGCGCATTCGAACCTGCTGCGGCTGGTCTCCGACACAGCCGCGCTCCGGTTCAGTGGTTCAAAAGCGCGCCACGCGACCGTCCTCGTCCTCGTTATCGTCCTCGTCCTCGAAAAATCGAGCATTGTCGAGGACGAGGACGATAACGACGACGAAGGACGATCAGGGTATGCTCATCGCTGCACCCTTGAACCTCCCGCTGTCTCGCCCACATACTGACCCGAATGTCCGTTGAACTCACTGAAGCTCTGTTGCAAAAGGCCGCCGGCTGGGATGTGGTCAAGCGCGCTCGCGCCTACTTGCAGCTTGGCCAGGTGCTGAGTTCGTACTGGCAACCGCCGTTGTTGCGGGGAGTGGTGCAAAACGATGGCGTCTCGTTCCGCGCCTCAATGGTTATCAAGAGCGAAATCGATATTGAGAACCTCTGCACCTGTCGCGAGGCGCGCGAGTGGGGAAAGATTTGTGCGCATGGCGTGGCTGTAGGACTGCATTGGATCGAAGCACAGAAGCCAAAACCGTCGACACCATCTGAGTCCGCCCGCACCGCTGGAGAAGCGAGCGTCCCCGCGAGCCGGCTCGTCAGTAGCCTCGCCTCACCGAAGAAGGCATCCTCGCTCCAACGCAGTACCACCGGTGAGCCGGCCGAATTGTTCGTCATCCTCCCGCCCAACTTTGATCAAGCCATCGCCCGCGGCAACGTGATGGTGGTGTTTGAAGCAAAATGGGACGGCGGCCGTTGTCCGCTTAACGCTTTACCGAAAGGCCGGGCATTCAAGTTTTCCGAGCAAGACAATGCCATCATCGAACGGCTTGAAACGCTTGCGGCCGGTGAGACGCCCGCGTTGTTGCAACTGGACGCGAAGGATTTTGCCACGCTGCTACCGTTGCTGGCGGAACACGAGAACATTACCCTCGGCAAGGCGAACGCGGTCACCGTGTCGCGCACACCATTTCAACTCCCCTTACGCGCCACGCTTGAAGCAAACGGCGAAATCGTGCTCGCATTGCGGGAAAAACCCGCGGCCCTGACGATGGTCGGTGATTGGGTCTGGCACCAGCAGAGGCTGCAACCGCTCGCCTTGCCGCCCGGTGCCCAAGGCTTGTTGCAAGGACCGACGCGCATCTCGCGCTCACAAGTGCCGGTTTTTCTGAGCCAGCATTGGCCGCAATTGCAGGCGGCAGGCAATGTGGAAGCCAACTTCCAGCTCTCAGATTTCACGCTCGAACCGCAAGCGCCGCGTTTCCTCCTGTCGTTACGCGGCGGGCTGGCTCAACTGGGCGGATTGCTCCAGTGCGCTTACGGTTCGCGCATCATGACCGTCGGCGTTACGGCGGCCGATGAAAGCGTCTGGTTGCCCGATCCCGATGTGCCCACACGCTACTCCACGCGCGACTTCAATGCGGAACGCGCGGCGCTGGCCCGATTGCAACGCAGCGGCTTCATCGGCCCGGACAATCAAGGCAAGTTGCAACTCGCCGGACAGAGCGGTGTGCTTAATTTCTTCGCTCGCGAGTTCCCAAAATTGCAACGCGAGTGGAGTGTCACACTGGACGAGCAATTGGAGACTCGCACGCTCAAGAACATCGAACGAGTCGAACCCCAGTTGCAAATCACGTCATCGGGCGTGCAGTGGTTTGATCTCGGCGTAATCTTCTCTTCGACTGGAGGCGAAACATTCTCCGCCGCAGACCTTCAACGGTTGTTGCTATCAGGTCAAAGCCACACGCGACTCAAGAACGGCAAAATGGCGGTGATTGACACCGGCGCAGTGGAGGAATTGCAGGAAGTCCTGCTCGACTGTGCGCCGCAACAACACGCCAGTGGCTACCGCATCAACAGTCAGCAAGCCGGCTTTCTCGAAGCGACATTGCGTCAGCATTCCAACTGGAAAGTGCAAGCGCCCGCCGCATGGCGCGAGCGGGCAGTCAAACAAAGCGGCGAGGCAAAGCTCGAATGCCCGCCCCTCGGCCATTTGGAAAGCGTTCTCCGTCCCTATCAGAAGCAAGGCGTCGCGTGGCTGCGTTTCCTGCGCGAGAACGGCTTCGGCGGCATTCTGGCGGATGAAATGGGTTTGGGCAAAACCCTGCAAACGCTCGCTCACCTTAGCTCCTGTAGCAGCCGACGTCAGGAGGCTCAAACTGAAATCCGAAGTCAGGAGGCTCAAACTGAAATCCGAAATTCGAAATCCGAAATCCGAAATCCTCATTTGATCGTCTGCCCGACCAGCCTCGTGTTCAACTGGGTTGCCGAGGCAAAGAAGTTTACGCCGGACTTGAAGGTTTTGGCCTTGCACGGACCGGATCGCCACAAGCTCTTCGAGCAAATTCCCGCGAGCGACATCGTCGTGACGAGTTATGCCTTGATCCGGCGCGATGCCGAGAAGTATCGCGAACTGGAGTTCGATACCGTGGTACTCGACGAGGCCCAGCACATCAAGAATCGCCAGACCCAGAACGCGCAGGCAGTCAAAGCGGTGAAATCACAACATCGGCTCGTGCTCACTGGCACTCCGATGGAAAACTCCGTGCTTGATCTGTGGTCCATCTTCGACTTCCTCATGCCCGGCTATCTCGGGACGGTGAAAGATTTCCGCGAGCGCTACGAGTTGCCCATCGTAAAAGAGAAGAACGTGGAAGTGCAGGCGCGGCTCGCCCGGCGCTTGCGGCCCTTCCTGTTGCGACGTTTGAAGAAGGATGTCGCCGCGGACTTGCCGGCAAAACTGGAGCAGGTTTCTTTCTGCGAACTCACGTCCGAACAACGTGGCGTCTATCAACAATTCCTGGAAGCAACGCGCAAGGAAGTGCTCGAAGCCGTCGGCGAACCAGGCCTCGCCAAAAGCCGCATGGTGGTGCTGACGGCGTTGCTGCGACTGCGGCAAGTGTGTTGTGACCTGCGGCTGTTGAAACTGGAAAAGCAGCATGATGGCCCCAGCGACGGGAGCGCCGGTCTCCCGGCCCGGCTCGCTGGCGACCAACCTCAGGTTCGTGCCGGGTCGGAGACCGGCGCTCCGTCGCAGGCATCGGGCAAACTGGAGATGTTTGCCGAACTGTTGGAAGAGGTGATAGACGGCGGACACCGCGTGCTCGTGTTCAGCCAGTTTGTCGGCATGTTGACGTTACTGAAAGAGCGATTAACCGAGGATCAAATTCAGTTCTGTTATCTCGACGGCTCGACCCCAAATCGTGGCGCGGTGGTAGAACGCTTTCAAAGCGACACAACGATTCCTGTTTTTTTAATCGGCTTGAAAGCGGGCGGCGTCGGCTTGAATCTCACCGGCGCGGACACGGTGATTCATTTTGATCCCTGGTGGAATCCCGCCGTGGAAGACCAGGCTACCGATCGCGCCCATCGCATCGGGCAAACCAAAGTCGTGACCAGCTACAAACTGATCACGCGCGACACCGTGGAGGAAAAGATCCTGACCCTGCAAAGCCGCAAACGGGAAATCATTCAGGCGACCATTGGTGGCGAAGAGGAATTCGCTGCGTCGCTGAGCTGGGAGGAGATTCAGGAACTGCTCGCCTGAACGCCCGCCCGGTTTCTTTCATTGTGTCGCGCCTGCCGCCATAGCAGATTCTTGCCGCCGGATTTGAAGACGCTGCACTTTTATCTGTTGCGCCAGGTCATCGCCTCGTTGCTGATGACCGTGATCGTCTTCACGTTCGTGCTGCTGCTCGGTAATTTGCTCAAGGAAATCCTCGGCCTGCTTGTCAACGGACAGGCCTCTCTCGGGACCGTGTTTCAAGCCATCGCGCTGCTCGTACCTTTCGTCTGGGTGTTTGCCCTGCCGATGGGAATGTTGACCGCAACGTTGCTGGTGTTTGGGCGTTTCAGCGCGGACCAGGAACTCACCGCGGCGCGCGCCGGGGGTATCAGCCTGATTTCACTCGCCAGTCCCATCCTGGTTCTGAGCCTGCTGCTCTCAGGATTAAGCGCCTGGGTGAACATGGATCTCGGTCCGAACTCGCGCGAGAAATACAAGGACCTCCTGTTCAAATTCACCACGGAAATCTCCAGCGCTCAACTACCCGAAGGCCGTTACATCCGCGATTTTCCCGGCTACATGTTTTACATCGGCAAAAATCGTGGTGGCGGACTGGAGGATGTGTGGGTTTACAAACTGGGCAACAGCACCAACTCCCCCAGCGCCATCTTCGCGCCGCGCGGCAAACTGGCCATCAACAAAACCAACCTTACCATCTCGGTGCAGTTGTTTGAAGCCAAGGGGGTGTTGTTTAAAGACGGGCATCCAACGTACGTCTCCAACGCCGAGTGGACGCTGGAGGAATTTAAAATCCCCGGAATGGATCTCAGCCGGAAAGCCTCCCTGCGGGACATGAGCTTTCGCGAACTGTTGGCCGAATTACGCGAGCTTGAAAGCGACCTTTCCAAGCCGCTCGAACTGGTGAAACCGAATGATCCCAAGGCAAAGGAAAAACGCGCCGCCATTCAGGAACAAATGCGCGACCTGACTTCGCCCGCGCGCGTGCAATTGCATCGACAGGTGGCGTTCTCCTTCGCGTGCTTTGGATTCACCTTAATCGGCATTCCCCTGGGCATCCGCGTTCACCGCCGCGAAACCAACGTCGGGTTCGCCATCGCCATTGTCCTGGTGCTCGTTTACTACGCCGGCATCATGCTCGGTCTTTCCCTCGCGAAAAAACCCGAGTTCCTGCCGCACCTCATCCTCTGGGTGCCGAACTTTATTTTTCAAGTCGTCGGCGCGGTGCTGCTCTGGCGCGCCAACCGCGGCCTCTAACTGGCTGCCAAAACTTTTCTCAGCAGGCGAAATTACTCGCGTCCGAACGTTGAAGCGGCGTGAACGCCGCCCCAAACCAGGCTTGGGCCGGCCTCACCTTCACAAGCGGAAATGACTTTCGGCAATGAGTCTGACTCGCCGCAGTCACA
This sequence comes from Verrucomicrobiia bacterium, assembly GCA_036274115.1. Lineage (GTDB taxonomy): Bacteria > Verrucomicrobiota > Verrucomicrobiia > Limisphaerales > JADLHS01 > JADLHS01. Next base: position 14,576 of record DASUGI010000364.1, on the reverse strand, counting down.
AATCGTATTGACGTCGCTGGCGGCTTCGGCTGGACTACCGGGCACATGAAGACTCCTGTGTTTCGCTGGCTCGTCGTGCTGTGCTTGTTCCAACTGAGCGCCCGCGCTGAATTGCAAGTGGCGCCGCTGTTCACCGACCACGCGGTGTTGCAACAAGGCAAAACCACGCCCGTCTGGGGTTGGGCGGACGATGGCGAGGTGGTGACCGTGAAGTTCCGCGGGCAAAAGGCCACCGCGACCGCTCGCAACGGCAAGTGGTCCGCCAATCTGCGCAATCTCAAGGCCGGCGGACCGGACGTGCTGACCGTTTCCACTCCGTCACGCACCTTCACGTTCACCAACGTGCTCGTCGGCGAAGTCTGGATTTGTAGCGGCCAGTCGAACATGGAATGGCCCATGGGCCAGTCGTTCCAGCCGGAAGCCGACATCGCATCCGCCACCAATACGCAGATTCGCTTCTTTCTCGTGCCCAAGAAAAAATCCGAAGTCCCGACCACGCGCATCAATTCCAGTTGGGCCGTTTGCTCCCCCCAAACCATCAAGGGCCGCACGGCGGTCGGTTACTATTTTGGACGTGACCTGCAAAAGGCGCGCCATGTTCCCGTCGGCTTGATTGAAACCTATTGGGGCGGTTCGCCGGCAGAGGCCTGGATGAGCCGCGAGTCGCTCGAAGTGAATCCCCGTTATCGAGCTGAAATCCTCGACGCCAACGCCGACGCCTGGAAGAAATACCAGGACAGTCTCATCAAGTTCGAAAGCGAGAAAGCGGTCGCCGCCAGCAAAAACGAAGCCTTCACCGGCACGCCGCCGCGTTTTGGATGGAAACCCAGCGAGCTTTACAACGGCATGATCGCACCGCTCGTTCCTTACGCCTTCAAGGGTGTCATTTGGTATCAAGGCGAATCCAATGCCGGCCGGGCCGAGCAATACCGCACCCTGTTCGCGGACATGATTCGCAACTGGCGACGCGACTGGGGCAACAACGACTTTTCATTCTTGCTGGTGCAACTCGCTCCATTCATGGCCGTCAAAGATCAACCTGCGGACAGCAGCTGGGCGGAACTACGCGAGGCGCAATGGCTTGCCACCAAGACCCTGCCCAAAGTCGGCATGGCGGTCATCACCGATGTCGGCGATCCCAGAGACATTCACCCCCGCAAGAAGCAACCCGTCGGCGAACGGCTCGCCCTGGCCGCGCGAGGGATTGCCTATGGCGAAAAGCTTGAGTACTCCGGCCCGCTGTATCGCAACCAAACCATTCGCGACGGAAAAATCATTGTCCACTTCGATCACGTCGGCAAAGGACTTGAAGCTCGCGATGGCGCATTGAAAGGGTTTGCCATTTGCGGTGAAGACGGAAGGTTCGTTTGGGCCAAAGCCGAGATTGTTGGGAAGACGGTTGAAGTCAGCAGCCCGGAAGTTCCCAAACCCATCGCCGTTCGCTATGGCTGGGCGGATTGTCCCGTCGTGAATCTCTGGAACAAAGACGGCCTGCCCGCATCGCCGTTCCGCACGGACGACTTCCCATTGACCACGGCGGGTAAGAAATAATTTTGTGTCTGGAACGCCGGCCTCCGACCCGGCGTGAATGATGGCAAATGAAAAACGCGCCGATCGGGACGTCGGCGCTGCAAGTCATATCACTTGCGTCGATAGATCTTGTGCATCGCCGCCTGATCCGTCGGCTTGATGAGCATCTCGTCGATGTTCACGTGCGGCGGGCGGCTCGCCACCCAGACCATGATCTCGGCGATGTCCTCCGCCACGAGCGGCTGCGTGCCTTCGTAAAGTTTTTCCACCCGCGTTTGATCGCCTTTGAAGCGCACGTTGGCAAACTCCGTTCGGGCGAGACCGGGGTCAATTGAACTCACCCGAATGCCCGTGCCGTTTAACTCCAGTCGCAACGTGCGCGAAATCTGCAACTCCCCGGCCTTGGCCGCGCAATACGCCGAACCGCCTTCATAGGCCACCCGCGCGGCATATGAACCGATGTTAAGAATGCTGGCCCCCGCATGGTGCGGCATCAATGGCAGCGCCGCCCGCGTCATTCGCAGCAGCCCAAGCACATTCGATTGCAACATCGTCTCCCAATCCTCGTCTTTACCTTCCAGCACCGGATCCAGGCCCTGCGCGCCCCCCGCGTTGTTGATCAACACGTGCAGGCTTGGGACGTCTCCATTTGCCGCCCGAATCTTTTCTTTGGCCCCGGCAACGAAGGCTTCCACGCTCGCGGTATTGCCGACATCCAACCCATGAACGTGCGCCTCACGCGCGCCCGCCTTTCGCGCCTCATCCGCGGCTTGCTCCAGCCGCTCCATGCGCCGCGCGCCCAGAAGCAGCCGCGCTCCCGCGGCGCCAAATGCCCGCGCCGCCGCCGCGCCAAACCCACTGGAGGCGCCTGTGATCAAAACCCACTTGTCCTTCAATCGCGATGACATGCCGCAATGAATAACTCAGTCCTGGCCGAACGTGGAGCAAAAACACCGCCCGCACCCCGCAAGTAGCCAACCCCTCAATCCATCAGGTATTTGGCACCAGATGGTCTACCAGCTCGTTAACGCGCAGCCCCTTCAACAAGTCCAGATCCAGAGTGAGCGAAAGAAGCTTTTCAACTCTCTCTGAAGCAAAGCACGTGGCCGCATTGGCTCTGAACTTCTCCACCAGCAGCGGAATTCCCTCGGCGCGCCGGCGGCGATGGCCGACCGGATATTCCACCTCAACCTTCTCAGTGGCGCTTCCATCCGCGAAAAAGATTTGCACGGCGTTGGCAATCGAACGTTTATCCGCTTCGAGATACTCACGAGTGTAGCGCGGATCTTCGTTGACTCCCATCCGGGCTCGCAGGGCGTCAATGCGCGAGTCCGCAGCAACCGCGTCTTCGTAGTGATCCGCGGTGAGTTCTCCGAAGATCAGGCCAATGGCCACCATGTATTGCAGGCAATGATCCCGGTCGGCGGGATTATGCAACGGGCCGGTCTTATCAATGATGCGGATCGCGGATTCGTGCGTATGAATCTCAATCCGCTCGATTTGATCAAGCCGGTCCCGCACTTGCGGGTGCAGCTTGAAGGCCGCTTCAACCGCGGTCTGGGCGTGAAACTCGGCGGGAAACGAAATCTTGAACAGCACGTTCTCCATCACGTAACCGCCAAACGGCCGCGCCAGTTTGATCGGCTGGCCTTTGAACAACACATCGCTGAATCCCCATTTCGGGGCCGAGAGTGCGCTGGGATAACCTATCTCATCTTTGATTGCCATGAAAGCATGTTGCACCGCGCGAGCCGTGGCGTCACCCGCCGCCCACGACTTGCGTGAACCCGTGTTCGGCGCGTGGCGATACGTGCGCAGCGCGCCGCCATCGAGCCACGCATTGGAAACGGCGTTGACGATTTGCTCGCGCGTTCCACCAAGCAAATGCGTGGCAACCGCGGTCGAAGCGATGCGAACGAGGAGGACATGATCGAGCCCAACACGATTAAAACTGTTGTCCAGTGCCAGGACGCCCTGGATCTCGTGCGCCTTGATCATCGCCAGCAATACGTCTCCCACGGCGAAGCTCCGCATTCCGCGTTCCGCGTTCCGCGTTGAAAAATCCGTCACTGCGAGAATCGCCCCGAGATTGTCGGAAGGATGCCCCCATTCCGCCGCCAGCCACGTGTCGTTGAAATCCAACCACCGCACCAGTGTGCCAATGTTGAATGCCGCCGTGACCGGATCGAGAACGAAGTTCGTTCCCGGCACGCGCGCGCCCTGGGGCACAATCGTTCCGGGCACGACGGGCCCGAGAAGCTTTGTGCACGCCGGATACTTCAATGCCAGCAAACCGCACCCCAACGTATCGATCAGACAATAGCGCGCGGTGCCGAGCGCTTCACCGCCCGGCGAATTGAAATCGCAGACGTAGTCGGCAATCTGTTGCAGCAGCGGGTCGAATGGTGGCCGACCAGCAGTTGAAGGGTGCGCTGACATGGGATGTGATTTCAGCGCATCAGGAAACCAAATACCAGCCCAGCAAGGCGATGGCGGTCACCGGCAAGAGCCCACCAATAATGCCGCCGACAATGCCTGCGGCTTTGCGCGACAGCTTCTTTTCCAAAGCATGACTGAGGTAGCCGCCGGCAAACCAGCCCACCGGGACACTGATCAGGAAACCGAACAAGCCTAGTCTTCGAGCTATGGATAGCATTTGAACGTTCCCCGTCATGATCGCCAACGGAATCGCTATGGCGAACAATCCGCCCACCGCGCCAATCACCGCGCCAATCACTGCCCCCAGGTTTTCCTTGCCAACACTCGGTTCCCTCATAGACCAGAAAGAGATTCAACGCTGTTCGATTGGAACATAAGGCCGTGGTTGTGGCCCGGTGTAGTCGGCCGTCGGGCGAATGAGCCGGTTGTTGGCCCGCTGCTCCGCGATGTGCGCCGACCATCCCGAGGTCCGCGCGATCACAAAGATGGGCGTGAACATGGCTTTGGGAATGCCGCAGAAGTGGTAGGCCAGCGCACTGTAAAAATCCAGGTTCGGAAACAGTTTTTTCTCCCGCCACAGGACCGCTTCAATCCGCGCGGCAATGGCGAACAATTGTTTTTGCCCATCGGACAAGGCGAGCTTTCCCGCGAGTTCCTTGATCGGCGCGGAACGAGGGTCGCACGTTTGGTAAACCCGATGGCCAAAGCCCATGATGAGTTCCTTTCGTTGCAGCATGCCCAGCACACCCGCTTCAGCTTCGTCGGGCGACTTGAATTTTTGGATCAACTCCATGGCCGCTTCGTTGGCGCCACCGTGCAGTGGTCCGCTCAAAGCGCCAATCCCGGAGCAAATCGCCGAGTGATAATCCGCCAGCGTAGAGGCGGTCACGCGGGTGGCGAACGTTGAGGCGTTAAACTCGTGCTCGGCATACAGGATCAACGACGCATCGAGCGACCGGATCCGAAGCTCATCCGCCGGTTGGCCCAGGAGCAAATGCAGAAAGTGCGCGGCCATCCCGGGATCGTCTGTCTGCGTCTCAATGCGCTGGCCGGTCTGATGAAACTGATACCAGTAGAGCAGCAGAGACGGAAACGCCGCGAGCATCCGATTCGCCACAAACAAAAGATCGCGATGGCCGCCTTCACGCTCCAGGCATCCCAGCGCCGAACCGCCCGTGCGTAACACGTCCATGGGATGCGCCGTGGCGGGCAGTTGTTCGAGAACCACTTTGAGCCCGGCAGGCAAACCACGCAACGTCGCAAGCTTTTTCCGGTAACCGTCCAGTTCCTCGCGCTTCGGCAAATGACCGTACAACAAGAGAAAGGCAACCTCCTCGAACGTGGCATGAGCGGCAAGGTCTTCGATGGCGTAACTGCGATACGTCAGCCCAACCCCTTCCTTGCCCACGGTGGAAATGCCGGTTTCGCCGGCCACGACGCCGGCCAGTCCACCAGTCTTTTTGTCCGCGCTCATTTGCCTGTGCCCTTTCGCAAGGCATCGTAGCCGAGCAGTTCGTAAAGTTCAGCGCGCGTTTGCATCTGCGAAATCAATTTGCGTTGCGTGCCCTCCTTGCGAATCACCCGATACGCTTTCAACGCCGCCGCGTTCATCGCGCGAAACGCGGACAACGGATAAAGCACCAGTCGCACCCCCGCCGTGTTCAACTGGCCGGTCGTAAAAAGCGGTGTTTTGCCGAACTCAGTGATGTTGGCCAGCACCGGAATCTTCACCGCGGCGGTGAGCTTCCGATACTCATCGAGTGTCGTCAATGCCTCGGCAAAAATCATGTCCGCCCCCGCGTCCCGATACAACTTCGCCCGGGCCACCGCCGCATCCAGTCCCTCCACTGAGCCCGCATCGGTTCGCGCCATGATGACGAACTCAGGGTCCGTTCGCCCGGCAATCGCCGCTTTGATTCGGGCGACCATTTGCGCCGGCTCGACCAACTGCTTGCCCCCCAGATGCCCACAGCGCTTCGCTTCCACCTGGTCTTCAATGTGAACGCCCGCCGCACCCTCGCGGATCATTTCCCGCACCGTTCGCGCCGGATTGTTCCAACCCGTATCCGCATCGACGAGCAATGGCAGTTTGGTCGCGCTGGTAATCCGCCGCACATCAATGAGCACGTCGTCCAACGCGGTCAAGCCAATGTCCGGCACGCCATAACTGGCGTTAGCCACCCCCGCCCCGGAGAGATAAAGCGCCCGAAAACCGGCGTTCTCCGCGAGAATTGCCGCGTAGGCATGAACGACTCCGGCCACTTGCAATGGCCGTTCCGCCCGCAACGCCGCCCGGAGTCTGGCCCCGGCCGAAGTCGCGTGCTTTCCCGAAGGTCGTTGGCGGGCAGCCGATTTCACAAGCTCATTCGATCAAACCGTCGCGGGCAGGCTGCCCCGCCCCCGCTCCCGGGGCAAGGCGAATTCCCGCGTGACGGATTTTCCATCGCCCGGTCAAACCACTGAAGCCTATGAGCAGCTACGCCTACGAAGCCGTAAACGCCACGGGTGTCAGTTCCGCTGGCGTGATCGATGTGGACAGCCAACGCGAAGCAGTTCGGCGAATCAGGGAAATGGGCCTGTTCCCCGTCCGCGTTGCCGAACGCCAACAAAGCCGAATCAAGCGGGCCATTGCTAAAACGCGCACCCGCCGCGGCCAGGGCCTGTCCATCGAACTGTTTGAACCCCGCGTGAAATCCGCCGCCATCACCGTATTGACCCGGCAAATGGCCACGCTGGTCGAAGCCGGATTGCCCATGTTGCGGGGCTTGAAGATTCTCGAACAACAGGAGGGCAATCGCCGCCTGAAGCGCATCCTTGCCGAAGTAGCGGAAAGCATCGAAGGCGGGAGTCAACTCTCCGAGGCCCTGGCGCAACACCCGAAAATTTTCAATCGCCTTTACATCAACATGGTTCGGGCCGGCGAAGTCGGTGGCGCTCTCGAAATCACTTTGAAGCGCCTCGCGGAGTTCATGGAGAAAGCCCAAAAGATCAAAGGCAAGGTGAAGTCCGCCATGTATTACCCCTGCGCCGTGATGTTTGTCGCCACGGCGATCGTCGGCGTGATGCTGGTCTTTGTGATTCCGCGCTTCAAAACCGTCTTTGACGGATTGCTGGGCGGCACACCGATGCCCTCCTTTACGACCTTGATTCTCAATCTCAGCGAGTTCGCTAAAAATCATTTTGTGCTCGCGATGCTCTCCCTGCTGGCGATCGGAATTGGCTTCGCCTTTACCCTGAAAACTGAACTCGGGCGGCTTGCGTTTGATCAATTCAAACTCAAGTCGCCCGTGCTCGGCCCCCTGTTCCGCAAGCTGGCCATTTCGCGTTTCGCCCGCACGCTCGGTACCTTGCTCGGCAGTGGCGTGCCGGTGCTCCAGGCGCTCACCATCGCCCGGGAAACGTCCGGCAACGTTGTGGTCGCAAAGCTGATTTCCACCGTTCACGACGGCGTAAAGGAAGGCGACAACATCACTACCCCGCTCCGCGCCTCAAACGTTTTCCCGCCCATGGTCGTCGGGATGGTGGATATCGGCGAGCAGACCGGCGCGTTGCCGGACATGTTGATGAAAATCGCCGACGGTTGCGATGAGGAGGTTGACAACACCGTGAGCGCCATGACTTCTCTGCTCGAGCCAATCCTCATTCTCTTCCTGGCCGTCGTGGTCGGCAGCATCGTGATCGCGATGGTTTGGCCCCTGGTGATTTTGATGAACGGTAATTTCGGTCAGCCGGGATCAACGGATACAGATCCCTGAACCGGAGTCAGGGTGGGATTTGGGGTCGGTTGGGGTTGGGTTCAGAGTGCGGGCTTCACGTTTGGGTTCGTGAAGCCCGCGCGTATTATCCGTAATCTTCTTCCTTGTTGGCCTCCAAGCGTCGTCTAGCATTGTTTTTCAAATCAACTCAACTCCGCGTGAAGAACTCCTGGTCGGTCCGAACCATTATTCTAACTCTGGCACTCACGCTCCCGGCACTTGGAGCGACGCGCTACGTGGATGTGAACAGCACCTCGCCCGCGCCGCCTTATACGAGTTGGACCACTGCCGCTAACACCATTCAATCGGCCTTGGATGTTGCCGGGGTTGGCGATTTGGTTTTGGTTACGAACGGCGTCTATCAAACCGGCGGATCGCTCGCCAACGGCGGACTTACCAATCGCGTTTCCGTGACCAAGCCGGTCACGGTTCGCAGCGTCAATGGCCCCTCCGTAACGCTCATCGTGGGATATCAAGTGCCGAGTTCGATTTACGGCAGCGACGCCATACGGTGCGTTTACTTGACCAATGGTGCATCGCTCTTCGGTTTCACCATCACCAATGGCAGCACGGTGGACATCGGCGGAGAACCGCCAATCAACGTTGCCGCCGGCGGTGGCGTGTATTGTGAGTCCGCCAGTGCCGTCGTTTCCAACTGTGTCATTATTGGCAACGCCGGCGGTGAAGGCGGCAGCGTTTACAATGGCACGGTGAAGAACTGTGCGCTGATCGCCAACCAGTCCGTCTATGGTGGAGGCGCAGCTTCGTCAGCACTCTTCAATTGCTGGCTGACGCGCAATACCAGTTCTTATATTGGCGGCGGGGCCATCTTTAGCACACTGATCAACTGCACCGTGACCGACAACTTCCCCAGCGGCGTGGACAACAGCACTGTGACCAACTCCATCGTGTACTACAATTCGCCTCAAAATTATGCCAGCAGTTATTGGGAAACGACTCTCAATTACTCCTGCACCACTCCCCTGCCCGACGGCGGCGCTGGCAACATCTCCGTCGAACCGCAACTCTCCAGCGCCTCGCACCTCAGCGCGGGCTCGCCTTGTCGCGGCGCGGGCACTTTCGCCGTCGTGAACGGCCTGGACATTGACTCGGACGCTTGGGCCAACCCGCCGGCAATGGGTTGCGATGAATCGCAGCCTGGCAATGTCACGGGTCCGCTGACCGTCACGATGCAAGCCACGCTCACCAACGTCGCCGTCGGCTTTCCCATCGGTTTCACTGCCAACATCGAAGGCCGGTGCAGTGCGAGCCGATGGGATTTCGCAGACGGAACGATCCTGAGCAACCATCCGTTTGCAACTACTCATAGTTGGTCCGCGCCGGGCGACTACGCCGTAATCCTGACTGCCTACAATGAAAGTTTTCCCAACGGTGTCAGCGCCACGGGTATCGTCCATGTCGTGGAGGAAAATCATTACGTTTCACTGACCAGTGTGAACCCAGTGCCGCCCTACTCCTCATGGGCAACGGCTGCGACCAACATTCAGGACGCCGTGGAGGTTGCGGTGCTGCCGGGCGCACTGGTGCTGGTCAGCAACGGTGTCTATGCCGCAGGCGGGCGGACGGTATCTGGATGGGGTGCCATGACTAACCGCGTGGCCGTCCACAAGCCTGTCGCCGTGCGCAGCGTCAATGGACCTTTGGTAACGACCATTCAAGGTTATCAACTGCCGGGAACCACGAACGGAGACGGCGCCATCCGCTGCGTGTATTTGACAAATAACGCAACTCTGTCCGGGTTCACGGTTAGTGGCGGTGCCACGCGAGCCGCAGGTGACGCCATTCAGGAACAAGCTGGTGGTGGGATCTTGTGCGAATCCACCAGCGCCGTTGTTTCGAACTGCTTTATCACCGGCAATGCAGCGGCATACTTGGGCGGGGGCGTGAGACAAGGCACCTTGAAAAATTGTGTTCTCGCTGCGAACACGGCTTCGTTCGGTGGCGCCACGCATGAGAGCACGGCGAGTGGCTGCACCATTACCAACAACACCGCTGGCAGCTCGGGCGGCGGGGCATATCAAAGCACGCTCAGCTTCTGCAACATCTCGTCAAACTACGCGACCAGCGCAGGCGGCGGCGTCTCCTTCTGCCGGTTGAACGATTGCACGTTGGCCGGCAATTCCAGCATTGACGGTGGAGGCGCGGAAGCCAGCACGCTGCAAAGTTGCCTTGTAATCAATAATTCTGCGGTCAGTGCCGGCGGGGGGGTCGTCTGGAGCACCGTGACCGCCTGCCAGTTGTCTGGCAACACGGCGCTGACTGAAGGTGGCGGGGCATTCAGTTCCACGCTCCATTCCTGTTTGCTCAGCGGTAACTCGGCTTCGAACTACGGCGGTGGCGCGGGTGACTGCACATTGAATTCATGCACCATCTCAGGTAACGCTGCGGGCCTCTCGGGTGGCGGCGCCAACGAAGGCCTGCTTAACAACTGCTCCCTCTTCAACAACTCCGCACCAGACTCGGGAGGCGGTGTGTATGGCTCGACCCTCAATAATTGCACGCTCACCGGCAATTCCAGCCACACTGGCGGTGGAGCGATTGAGAGTACGCTGAATAACTGCCTCTTGTTTTACAACACCGCGAGCCGAGGCCCAAACTACTGGGGTGGCAGCTTGAATTATTGCTGTACGACAACCACTGCCTCGTGATCAGCAACGCGGCCCCCCTTTGGGGCGGCGGCGCGTACGGCTCGACGCTGAACAACTGCACTGTGGTCGGAAACTATGGCGGCCAACAAGGAGCGGGGATCTATGGCGGCTCGGCCTACAATTCGATCCTTTTCGACAACTACAAGTTTGGCGGCGTGATTGAGAACTTTGGCGCGCGGTATTGGTGGGAAGTAACGCTAGCCTATTGTTGCACCACTCCGATGCCGGGCAACGGCTGGGCTAATTTCACCGATGCACCGCAATTTGTGAATCCGGCCGCCGGCAACTTCCGACTCCAGCCTCCTTCCCCTTGCATCGACGTCGGCAACAACGGCTACGCGTATGCTGGCAGCACCGACCTCGACGGGAATCGCCGCATCATGGGCACCGCTGTGGATGTCGGCGCTTATGAGTTCGTCCCTGCAAACCTCGCCGCTTTTAACCAATGGCTGCAATCCTACAATCTGCCCGTTGACGGTTCGGCTGATTTCTCGGACAGCGACAACGATGGCCTGAACAACTGGCAGGAGTACATCGCGGGCACAGCTCCGACCGGACGCTAACTCCGCCCTCCGGATGTTGTCCCCAGCCAGTGACGCCGCCGGCATCATCGTGACCTGGCAAAGCGTCGCCTCACGAAACTATTTTCTCCAACGCAGCACCAACCTGCTCGCGCAACCGTCCTTCAGCATCATTCAGAGCAACATCGCCGGACAGGTCGGCACGACGCTTTACACCGATACCAACGCTATTGGCGGTCCGTTCTATTATCGCGTCGGGGTGCAATGACCGTCACCGAAAAAGCCGCTACCGCACCAGCTCAAACGCAAAACCCTTCAAGTATTCCGTCTCCGGAATCATCGGGATGACGGGATGATCCGGCGATTGCGAATACGTCGCAACACGACGCAACACTCGCCGGGTGTCGAAAGCCGCCGACAGAATCACATCCTGAAACGTCACCGCGTCCACGTGGTGCGAACAACAGAACGTCGCCAGCGTGCCCCCCGGTCTCAGCAGTTTCAGCGCGCGGATGTGAATCTCCTTGTAACCTCGCAACGCATCCGGCACGGACGCGCGATTCCTCGTGAAGGATGGCGGATCGAGCACAATCAAATCGAAACGCGGAATGACCCGCTCATGCGGCTTCACCGCCGTGTTCGCCTTCAGCCAGTCGAATACATTGATCGCCTCCGCGCTCACGTTCTTCAAGCCATTCGCCGCCGCATTGCGCAAGGACGCCTTCACCGCATCGGCACTTTGCTCCAGCATCAACACCTGCTTCGCACCCGCCCGCGCCGCGTGCAAACCGAACCCGCCCAGAAAGCTGAAACAATCCAGCACACTGGCTCCCTTCGCGAACGGCGCCACCGCCTCGTAGCTGGTTTGCTGATCCAGATACATCCCGGTCTTGTGGCCACCGAGAATGTCCGTCTCGAACTTGATGCCATTCAGGTTCACCTGCACCGGCCCTTCGAGCTGGCCCGCGATGATACCATTCGCCTCCTCCAGCCCCTCGAACTTGCGCGACGCCACATCGCTGCGCTCCAGAATCGCGCGCGGCGAAAACAACTTCTGCACCGCCGCCACGAGCTTGTCCTTCCGCTTCTCCATCCCCAGCGCGGAAAGCTGGATGACGATCACGTCCTCGTACTTGTCGATGATGAGCCCCGTCAGGAAATCACTTTCCGCATTCACCACGCGAAACGATGTCGCATTGGGCAAATGCCGTTTGCGCACTTCCAGCGCGGCAGCGATGCGTTCGTCAAAAAACTTCTGGTCCACCTCGATGCGCTCTTGCGCGAGCACGCGCACGTTGATTTTGGACTTGGAATTGTAGAAGCCGCACCCGATCAATCGCTGGCGATGATCCTTTACCTGCACCAGTTCGCCGTCGCCCGCCTGCGCCGTCATGCGGAGGATTGAACCGTGATAAACCCAGGGATGACCCGCCACGATGCGGTCCGCTTCACCTGGCTTCAGAAGAACAGTAGGTAATGATGCTTCCATAGATTTTGTAAACAGTTTGAGTAGCGCCGGTCTCCGGCCCGGCTCGAATCAGAAACCCGCCGGGTCGGAGACCGGCGCTCCGGCCCGCAAATGAAACCCGAATCAACGACGCGAAGCGAGTCCGAAATAAACCTCGCGACGCCAATCATAGCCGTCAGGAGTGAAATCTTTGTAGTCCCCAGGCAAAAAGCAACTCCCCAGCTCCGCCAGGAGCGACATCTACGACCGACGCTACACGTTCATGGTCATCGAGAATTGATCCGGAATATGTCGCCCCCTGACGGGCTTCAGGATTCTCTCGGATTGGGTTTCTACAAAGATGCCGTTCCTCACGGAACTGAGCAGGGCTCTCGGAAGCTCTGTTTATTCCTGCCAATTCTGTTCAACTCCCTGCTGCAATTTCGCGAGGAATCCCCTATCCTGCATCACGTGAGCCCGAATCCTGCCAAACCCAAGTGGTGCACCGTGCTTCTCGCCGCAGTCCTTTGCATGGGCAACGCCAGCGCCATCACCGCGACAAACCGGCCCGTAATCCACTCCCTGACCCTCGTCGGCACAAACCTCGTATTTCGCGTGAGCGTGCCGCCCGACATCAAGCAAACCACGTTGGAAATGCGCGCCGACCTCACGGCTGAGTGGGAGACCGCCACTGCTCTGAATATCCCCGACGGTGGCGGCGACATCGAATTCGCTATTCCCAAACCGACTTGGGACAGCGCCTTCTTCCGCATGCGCACCCTTAAAGCCAACTCGGCGGATAAACTCTCAACCGAACTCCGATACGTCATCATCCCCTCGCTTCACGCGATCACGTCGGATCCAGCCTCGCGCACCAACGCTGTGTTTCACTTCAAAGGCGTCGTGGACGGCTCGGACCGCATCGTCATCAACCATCGAGGCGCGTTTTGGACTCACGTCAATTGGCGCTGGCCCGCCGGCGCCGTCACCATCAACGGCGCTGAATGGAAGCCGCAGGAAAAGAATTACCTCACCACCACCGGCGCCGTGGCTTTCCTGCCGGAAACCTTTTCCCTCGAAACCGCGCGACTGGAAAAGATCGCCGGCCGCGACGTCATCGCCCTGGAGCGAACCAATCATGCGCTGATTGTTCTCCTGAATGATACGCAGTCCGGCCCTTCAACCTACGAATTCAAAATTCACTTTGGCCCTGCGACCCTGAAACCTGCCACACTCGACAAGTCTCAGGTGACCACTTTGAAGTTTGCCGCCGTGATTGACGGCAGCGACTCGCTCAAGATCACCAAACAGGCCGCCACCTGGAAACATCGCACCTATAAGCTCCCGTGGGACGTGAGCCTCAACGGCGTTCCGTGGAACGTGCGTCAGACCAACACGCTGGTGAATGCCGGTACAAACACCTTCCTGCCTGACGACGTAAACCTTTCCTCCGCCCGCATCATCCACCGCAAAGGCCGCGACGTTGCCACCATGCAATTTGAGGACGACGCCCTCCAGATCCATTTCGCCGACAACCCCAACGGCGAGGACTCCTACGAATTGGAAATCGCGTTCGATATCGATAGGTAGGGACATCGCGCAGCGATGTCAAAAGGTAGGGACGCTGCGCTGCGGCGTCCCCGCCCGTACAGCGGGCGGAATCCCGTATGTCACGAAGTCGCCAACACCATCGAAGCGAGACTGAACATACCGTCACCACCAACAAGCCGTTCCGGCCCTGCACGGGGCCGGCGGACGGCGCAGCGCGCCCGTCTCTACCCTTGTTCCGGCAGACGCCAGATACGCAGGACATCGCGAGGCGATGTCAGAAGGTAGGGACGCCTCACTGCGGTGTCCCCGCCCGTCTAGCGGGCGGAATCCCCCTATGTCACGAAATCGCCACCACCATCGAAGCGCGATTGAACATGCCGTCACCACCCAACAAGCCCTTCCGGCCCTGCACGGGCCGGCGGACGGCGCAGCGCGCCTGTCTCTACCCTTGTTCCGGCAGACGCCAGATACGCAATACATCGCGCAGCGATGTCAGAAGGTAGGGACGCTGCGCTGCGGCGTCCCCGCCCGTACAGCGGGCGGAATTCCGTATGTCACGAAGTCGCCAACACCATCGAAGCGAGACTGAACATACCGTCACCACCAACAAGCCGTTCCGGCCCTGCACGGGGCCGGCGGACGGCGCAGCGCGCCCGTCTCTACC
>DASUGI010000363.1:0-6792 GCA_036274115.1 Verrucomicrobiia bacterium | reverse complement strand
CGCTGACCGCCACTTCAAGCGGACCTTCTGTTTTGCTGACTCGTAGTTCATCAAAGCCCGGATTTGGAAACCAACTCCCACTCGCTGCCATTCCAGAATTCGGCCTGGCCCGAAGCACGGAGCCGCGCCGGTATTCCAACGGACCGCAACGCCGCGACGCAAATTGGTTCAAACCCTTGCTGGGAGGCACGCTCACGCTGCCACATCGCTGCAATCGTCCTTGGTGAATCTTCAGGGGATACGATCTTTATCCTACCGCGCAACTGCCGCTCGACTGTTTCCGCCGCCGCCGTCAAAGTGGTTTCCCTACGAACGCGAGGATAGAAATACTCCCACAATGGCCGTCGCCAATTCATGTTGCCATCGAATGCCGGACCTATTTCCGGGGAAAGAACGAACGCCCGGTAAACGGCATCATCGAGCTTCCAATTCACCAACTCGCGATTGTAGCTGGCCAAGTGTGCATGTTGGAGCAAAGCCTTGAGTGGCTTGCTAGCCCAATCAGACGCAGCATCGTTCGCTAAAACCTCGAAGTCTGCTTTTTCACGGTCCGGCACCAGCCAATGCCGCGCTATGGATATCGTCCTTGGACTCACGCCGAGTTGCGGCACGCCCAGGTGCAAGACCGTTTGGCCAATGGCGAGCACCGACACGATTCCCGCCAGCCAACGAAGGGCAATCTGCCAATTGTTCATTCGTAGCAGCCGACGTGAGGAGGCTCTAAACTTCTCCGTTTCATCCCACTGAATTTGAGCCTCGTTACCTCGGCTGCTACATCGCGCCAGTTCCAGCAGCACCCAAAACGCCACACACGTCGGCAGCTTGAACAGGCCACCATCGAACCAGAAGCCGATGAGCAGAACCAACGCACCTGCCATTGCAGTGGTTGAGAGTTGAAAGTTGAAGGTTGAGGCAGGGCGCGTCTCCTCGTGCGCGCCGGATCGCCCCGGAGCGCGGACAGCCTTGTCCGCAAGTTGCTCGCTTGGGGTTCGCGCCGACTCAGCGGCCCGCGCTCCGCACTCCTCCTTCCGCACCAGGACGAGCCCCACGTAAACCAGCAAACACAGCACCCCCGGCGTTCCTGCGGAGATGCCGATCATGAGGTAATCGTTCAATTGAATGGCGGCGGTCTCTTCCAAACGTTCAGC
This sequence comes from Verrucomicrobiia bacterium, assembly GCA_036274115.1. GTDB lineage: Bacteria > Verrucomicrobiota > Verrucomicrobiia > Limisphaerales > JADLHS01 > JADLHS01. The sequence goes on along the minus strand of DASUGI010000363.1, from coordinate 5,644 downwards.
GCGATACTCCTTCCGGTAAACCTCCTCGGCTTGACCCCAGCCGTATCCAATCAACGGTTTGTCGAGCATCATCTGCCCCGCGCCTTGCCACGCCGTCACCCGATTCCGCCAGGAAAAGTCATTTATGTTCCCTACCGAAAACACCCGCCGCAACAACGGCGACTCCGTGTGCCGAAACTGCCAGAAGCAAATGACAAATCCCGAAATCACAAGGATGACCGCCGAACGCCAATTGCGGAAAAGCCACGAGAGACGCCCAAAGATCAGGGGCGGACAAAGATTGGAATTGGAAGATGAAGCATCTTGGTCCGTCCCTAATCTTTGGGGGAGATTCATGGGCAAGTGGGTTCGTCTGATCCTTCTCCCCAACAAGAATCCGATTCCCAAGGCCGTTCCGAGCCATGCACCGCGACTGTAACTCTTGAGCAGGCCAAACGCGCACAATGCAGCAGCCGCCAGCAAAAGCACGGTGAGGAGCCGGTTGAGAGTTGATGGTTGATGGGATGTTTCAACTGAGAGCTTAGCGTCTTTCCCCCTTTGCGCCTTTGCGTTGAATTCGGACCAACCGCTATGGGCCAACAACCCCACAGCGAGAATCACCCCGACCCCCATCAACAAGCCGTAGGTGTTTGGATTATCCCACACGCCTTCCCAGCGACGAATGCCACGATAGTGAAACTCCATCCCCATCTCCGGCTGCCACAGCGCTGCGGCCGCAAGTAGAAAAACCAGACTGCAATGAAATGCTTGCGTCCGGTTGATAGTTGATGGTTGAGCGTTGGGAGTTCGATGTTCCCCACGATGTTCCCCACACTCCGCCCACAGCGCCGCTCCTTTCCCAATCACAATTCCCGCCAGCAACACCACCACCTGCAACGACCTGACCGCGTCCGTGTAATCCACCGCATACCGCAGCAACACGAGACCGAGAAAACCAAGCAACCAGAAATCAGGATCAGCAACTTTGCCACGAAAAAGCACAGAAAGCGCAAAAGGCTTCTCCCTCTGCGCTCCCGCACCGTAGCCGCCGACGTCAGGAAGCGGATAGCTCGGCGAATCAGCCGTTGCCGCCTCGTTACCTCGGCGGCTACGAATGGGCGATTCATGGCCAGGTGTCGAAGGCTTATCTTTTGTGCCTTTTGTGCCGCTTCGTGGCCATCGCCTCTCCAGAATCAGAAACGTGACGAAATAACTCAGCAGACATACCACCACCATCCACTGCGTGCCCGTGTCCCGACAGGCTGCTTGAATTTCCAACGCAATCAGTCGCAGCCAACCAGTTTGGGAAGCTGTCAGGTAACCACCGAACAAGGCCACCAATAACAACGCGATCAAGCCAAGTGGCACCAGAGCTTTGAAGACTTGTCGCGCCATGTTCCTATCGTTCCAGAACTCGGACAGAATCACAACTGCGGGGCATGGTTGGGCAGCAGGTCACTTTGGTTCAACCAGCGTAATGTCGCGCTGGCAATGCGGACACGGCATTTTCGTGCCGAGCGCGTGGGAGGGAAATTCGATGTGACCCTGACAGAAATAACACGACATCTTGAGATTGCCCGGCTGACGCAGTTTTAGCGTGTGACCGCAATGCGGACATGGAAGCTGTTGCCCGAGCGACTTGCGGGAGAAGATCACGCCTCCACCGCACTTCTCGCAGGTGAACCTCACCTCACTCCGACCGGCGATTTGATTCCACGCGATCAAACTACTACTCGCCAGCACGAGGTAACCAACCACCAAAGAGACGGCCGCATAAAACGACGCTGGCGAAAGATGGAAGGCCCGCGCCAGTTCCGTCAAATAACCAGATGGATCGCGCACCTCCAGCCAGGCCCAACCGACGCGCCAGAAAACCAGATTGAGGCCGAACCACAGGACCAGCGCGAGTTGAATCTGGAGCGAACGAGACTTGAGACAAACCAACACGACCACACCACTCAGCGCCGTCACGCCCCAGAAAATCCAGTTCATCCCGAGGCCCGTCACTGGTTCCCGTGGCAAAGTCAACCGAAGTGCTGACGCATTGCCGAGAGCCAGAACGGTGGCCAAAGCCGCAAGCAGAAACACGGCTGAGGCCACAAATCGACGGCTGATGAAGAGGCGGTTCATGAGTTTATTCCTGGCGTTGGAGAAATCGACTTAACTCCGTCGCTCGCTCGGTTTCAATATTCCCGGAGCCGGGCATGTGACCGGAGCCAGGTTGGAGCAGCAAAGTCACCGCATTCCCGCTTTGAACGGCACGATCTTGAAAATTCCGCAGTCGCTCTGAATCCCCGGCGCTATCGCCAGAGGTCAGCAACAGGTTTTTACCCTGCAACCGCGCCGGGTCGGGCAACGCTGAAGGACTGTAGCAAATCAAGCCCTTGGCCAATGCCGGTTGTTCCGAAACCAACTGCGACATCCCACTGGTATCGCGGCTGCAGGCGTAGAGATAGACGTGATTGGTATCTGCGTTGGGATGCTTCGCCACGATGTCATAAAGCGCGCCGACATCCTCGGCCCAAGTGTGCGGCAGGTCTCCAGCCCAAGTGTGTTCAAAAGGCCGGTCCACCACGGCCACCAGGTAGCCGCATCGCGCCGCAATTTGAAACCCGGCAAACCACTCGTTCATCTCCTGCGCCAGTAAAACCGGTTTTTTCTCATCACGTGCTTTCGGTGAATGCAACAGCCGATAGAACCGGACTTGTCCCGAGCGATTTGTCATTAGGCCAGACATGGTACGGACGACTCCGACTTTTGCCGAACTCCCGCCGGCAACCACCCGCTTGAATTCACCACTTACGGTGTCGCATTCCCAAACTCCGGGAACACTCCCCTCCTCGTAGCCATAAAAGAATAATTTTGAACCATTGAGTACGAGTCGCCGCGCACCGCCATTCCATGGGATCAACTTCAACCCGGCTGACTCCGGCAACTTCACGGCGAAGGCACAACCACCGGGATCGTTGGCAAGAAAGGCATAACTGATGCCGCGGCCCATCGCTCTCACATCGCGGACGAAATCACTAGCCTCATACACCCGCTCTCGCTCGCTAATACGGCCATCCAATTGCAATCGAAACAACCACTGCCCTGACGCGTCCCGACAATTCACCAGGAGTTCCTGCTCGCCCCGGCCACGCGTGATCTGCACGAGTTCGTTGGTGGTCGCACACCATACCTCCCTCGCGCCGCCGACACGCACGTCCAGCACGCTGACCTTCGGCCCGTCCCGCCAAGCCAAGACGTCGGCCGAGAGTGCCGTGAGGTCCTCCAGTTTCTTCGCCAGACTCTGATAATTTCGACGATGCGCCCAAGTGCCATCCCCTTGTTGCAGCACCGTGCGAATGCCCGTTTCCGTGGAATAGGCAAACGCCTCATTGGAAAGCCAGACCAGTTGCTTCAGCCCCAATTCCCCACCCAGCCGGCTCAACAGCTTGCCGGACTGCCCGTCAAAAATGTGAATCCACTGTTCATTCCTCTGGTCATCCGGAAACGCGCAGGCGAACCATTTATCCCCGGGCGACCAGCCGAGCATTCCGAGTCGCCGTCCCAAGCTGCCCCGCTCTTTTTGTTCCCCGAGCAGTTGCGGCTGCATTGACGCGAGGTCGCAGTAATAAACACCGATACCCTCAGCCGTATCCTGTGCAAACACCAACCGGTCGTTGGCCACGTTGGGTGCAGGCTCTTGCTTGAACTCGCGCAACTCCGCCAATACCGCGAGTCCCACTGGTTCTCCCAGCCTGGCAACGGCCAAGAGGATCACTTTCCAAACGACAACCACCAACACACCGCCGCAGGCCCAGGCCCAATTCCAGTTCCGCTGGGCAATTGGCGTCGCGTGTTGTTTCATTTGGGTGGCCAGGGCGGAGGCTCACCGATGGCAGCAGGACGTTGCGCGGGAGGTGTGTAGTTCAAATGCCACGTCTGATCCCAGAGACGCTCCAACAGCACCCGCACCGCATGACCGTCCGCGTAGGAAACATTGATCGCCCCTACCAACGCGTCGTTGCCGCTGATCCGCCGCGGCACATTCCCGGGCGGGATGCCGTGACGTGCAATGGTGATCCGCCCGAAATCCGGATTCACAGCGCCACGCATCAGATCAATAGCCGGCCCCAAAGTCGCGTCCGGCCAAACATCCGCCCAGATGGAATCGCAGAACAGCGGCGTAGTGGCGGGCTTTTGCACACTGGAGAACTTGTTGAAGTAGCGGGAGTCCGGATCGGGCAAGCCCGTGTAAAACCAACCGTTAAGAGCATAACTCCCCGAGTAGTGTTTGTTGGGATCAACCAGGGAATTGAAGTTCCAAGCGCTATTCATGTCCTTGGCGTACCACCACGTGCCGTCCGCAACTTGCGAAGCATTGGGACAGAGCCGGACGGCATCCACCTTGGCATAGTCTTTGGCCATCAACCCAAGCCAGATATCACCGGCCTTGGCGTTGCCCTGGTCATCAGTGTAAGCCAGCGCCTTGTCGAAATCATGCGAATACAAAGCACCAGCCTGGGCCAGTTGTCGGACGTTGTTCAGGCAGGCAGTTTCCTTGGCCTTGCGCTTGGCCGTGCCCAGTGCGGGCAACAGCAACGCCGCGAGAATGCCGATGATGGCGATGACCACCAGCAGCTCAATCAACGTGAACCCACGCTTGTTTTTTGGCGACCAGTTCTTTCCAGGCTTTGACACGAATTTCACGAATTGACGCAAAATGAAATTACGCTGGTCGCATACAAACACAATCTCGCCGGAGTCACCAACGCGATGCCCCGGCGAGTTAACTCGCTGTCTTGCTCCTATCAACCAACAACTATCAACTTCCTCCCCATCCGCCACTGCCAGATCAAAAGGCCGTAACTCCCAATCAACAGGTAAGCCAGCAGGATTTTCATAATATTGTCCGCAACCCGCGGCGAGATGTGGAGCGCGTCCGTGAGGTTGCCTAAACAGCCGCACGGGAGCTTCCAATCCATCCACCACAGGCCGAGACGATACACCACAAAGTTGGTTGAAATCCACGCCACCAAGCCGAGTGCCAGCGATTGTCGCTTGCTGAAAAAGCAAACCAGCGCAATAACAATTTCCGCCAACCCAACCGCCAGCATCAAATGCGCGAACTTGAGGCCGATGATTGGCTCAGCAACCACCAGAAGCTTGATATTGCCCGAGCCGCTCCAAACTTTGGCAATGCCAGTAATGCTAAGAATGACTCCGGCACTGAGAATAAACCATTTAGGAACCGCATGGTTCTTGCACTCCTCCAAGGGAGGCAACTGAACTGCCATCGCCGAATTCATACTCGTTACTTCCAACCAACTATTGAAACAGTGTTGTGTGTCCAATACTCAGTACCCCCTTATCTAAGGGCCATTCAGGGACCGACCGATTTTCATACAGGACCGACAGTCTTTTTCTCCTTTTTACCTTTATGGTGCACCACAGATAAATGAAGTGCCCGGATCAGGACTGTTGTAGTCAACATTAGAACAGTGACAATCTGGATTGCTGGAGCACGTACCCGGATAGCCTATTGTCGTAACTGTGGTAGTCCATGCACAACTACAGTTCTGAGGTTTCGGCTCAGGATAAAAAGGACAGCCCAAACAAATGAAATTAGGGGCGGGTACGCCCGTATAAACTTCACAGTAATGGCCCGTTGGGGGGCATG
>DASUGI010000362.1:0-23082 GCA_036274115.1 Verrucomicrobiia bacterium | reverse complement strand
CAAAATTGAGCCGGCGAGATCCCCAGCCTTTCCCAGTTCACGGATTGTCGGACTTGGAATCCGCACGCTCCTAAGGCATAGTGCGCGCCCGATGCAATTGATTCGTGACATTTATGCGGCGAAACGCACTGCCGGAAAGCCAGTGGTTTCGTTTGAGTTTTTTCCGCCCAAGACTGACGAGGGCGACAAGGCGCTGTTGGAGAAACACATTCCCGCATTGATGCAGACGAAACCCGACTTTTGCTCGGTGACTTACGGGGCAGGGGGCAGCACGCGCGAAAAAACGTTGATGATCGTGGATCGCATTCAGCGCGAACATAAACTCACCGCGCTCGCGCATCTGACCTGTGTGAATCATACGCGCGAGCAGGTCGGCGAACTGCTGGAAAAGATCAAGGCCATCGGTTGCAAGAATATTCTGGCGTTGCGGGGCGACCCTCCCGGCGGTGGCGATTTTAAAGTGACCCCCGGTGGTTTCGAGTATTCGGCCCAATTGGTGAAATACATTCGCGAGCGCGATGGATTCAGCATTGGCGTGGCGGGCTTCCCGGAAGGCCACATTGCGTGCAAGGAAGGCAAGCTCGTGGATTGGGCCCATCTTCGCGACAAAGTGAATGCCGGCGCGGACTTCGTCATCACACAGTTGTTCTTCGAAAATGCGGATTACTTTGAGTTTCGTGATCATCTGACGAAGCATGGTATCAACGTGCCGCTCGTGCCGGGCGTGCTGGCCATTGTCAGTGCGGCGGGGATTCGGAAGTTCTCGCAGATCTGCGGCGCGAAGATCCCGTCCGCTCTCGATGCGAAGTTGAGCGCGCTGGCCAACGACGATGACGCCGCCGAGTTCGGCATCGAATACGCCACCAAGCAGTGCGAGGGACTATTACGTGCCGGCGTGCCGGGATTGCACTTTTACACGTTGAACAAGGCTGCTTCGACGGTGCGCGTGTTAAAGAACCTCAAGCTGGCGTAAGGCCGAAATGAAACTTGCCCCAGAGGTTTGCGCGGGCAAAATGTGACCATGGCCACAGTGCCGTCCACCAACAATCGCACCACGCCCAAGCGCCGGCTCAACTGGGTGGCGAGCGATTGGTATCGGCATTTCCTCGTCTGGAAACTGGAATGGAAAGCCAAACTCAGCGGGCGCGGTTATTCGTGCGCGGCGCTCGACGGCGAGTCGGATTACAACCTCACCATCAACAGTGATCAGACGGTTTCGTGCAATTGTCAGGACTACGAGGGCATTGGGCAGCTCGGCAGCCTGAAGAACAATTCGTTTGAGGAAGTTTATTACGGGCCGATCGCCCAGAAGTTCCGGGACGAATTGGCCAAAGGGAAGATGCCCATTCCGACCTGCACGCGTTGCAGTGATTTGCGGCGGTTGCCTTCAAAGAACGGGAACACCACTCCGGCGAAGCCACGTCTGCCCTATCGCGGCATGCTGTTGGAGAACACCGTGCGCTGCAATGTGGACTGCACGGGTTGCGCGCGCGAGAACGCTGCGGGTCTGCGGGTGAACAAGCAGTTGCAGATGCCCTTGGCCGAGATTGAGAAGATGGGAGACCTCGTGCAACGCCTCGGCCTCCGCCAGTTGTTTTATCTGAACCTGGGCGAGCCGTTTCTTTCGCCGACGATTGGTTCGGAGTTGCCGATGCTGCGGAAGAAGAATCCGGATTGCCGGATCGTGACTTCGACCAACGGGGTGTTGTTGAACACGGATGCGAAACGGGAGGCAGCGCTGAATTTCAGTCACATCTTCTTTTCCGTTCACGGCATCACGAATGAGATGTCCGAGAAATACATGCACCGCGGCCATTTCGACAAAGCTTACGAAGCGATGAAGTTGATGGCGGAGTATCGCAATGCTCGCGGCCTGACCGAGCCGATCCTGGAATGGAAATACCTGCTCTTTAATTGGAACGACAAACCGGAATACATCGCACGCGCCATCGAGATGGCAAAGGCGGCGAAACTGGATTTCATTTCGTTCTGGCCGACGAACAACCCGTTCTGGGGCATGTCCTGGCGCTGGCGACTGGGCTTGTTGAACAAGTTCGGTCGGCGGAACTGGAAGGGCCTTGAAGTGGATCTGCGCCCCGAAGGGCGGCGCGGGACGAAGGTGCATAAGCATTACGACGGGGACTGAAATGTCCCAAGGGGACATTTGAAAATAACCCGTTTCAACGCCGGGGAAAAGTTGCCAAGGACACGTCCCGACGAAGGGACGGTCGACAAGTCGGGTCAGCCATCCCTTTTCGGGACTCAATTCGCAAAACAGTCACCCGGCGTTGAAACGCCGGGCTATTATCGAAAGTCCCGCTGGGACAAACTAAACGGGATGGAAGCCTCCCAATTCCTGTCGTGAATAAACACTTCTTTCCTCGCGTCGGGGCTTCGTATTTACTTTGGCCATGAAACCCACCTTCTTAGTTCTCCTGGCGGCCGCGACAGCTCTGTTTTCAGTGACTGCAAATGCAGGTCCCGCTGGCACGGGCGATAGCTTCAAAGGCCCGCTTGGACTGCAACTTTATAGCTTGCGCGACCAGTTCAAAAAGGATGTGCCGGGCACGCTCGCCAAAGTGAAGGAGTTTGGATTTACGCAGGTGGAACTTGCGGGCACATACGGGAAGTCGCCGGAAGAGTTCAATGCGTTGCTCAAGGCGAATGGCTTGAAAGCAGTGGCGGGGCATTTCGGCTTTGAACGCTTTCGTGATGATCCCGAAGGCGTGGCGAAAGAGGCCAAGGCGCTGGGTCTGGAATATGCCGGAACGGCCTGGGTGCCGCACAACGGCCCGGAGAGCGCGCCCGTGGACGAGAAGTGGGTGCATGAAACGGCGAAGGTGTTCAATCACGCGGGGGAAGTTCTAGCCAAACACGGCATCAAGTTCTACTACCACAATCACGGATACGAATTCGTACCGCATGGCGACGGGACATTGTTCGATCTGCTGGTCAAGGAAACGAAACCGGAGTTTGTGAGCTTTCAAATGGATGTCATGTGGGTGGTGTTTCCGGGGCAGGATCCGGTGAAGTTGATGGAAAAATACGGCAATCGTTGGGCGTTGATGCACGTGAAAGATTTGAAAAAGGGCGTGGCGACTGGCTCGCTTTCCGGCGGCACGGATACCCGCAATGACGTGGTGCTGGGCACCGGCCAGACCGATTGGCCGGCGCTGCTGCGCGCTTCGAAGAAAGCCGGATTGAAATACTATTTCATCGAGGATGAATCGCCCACGGTGCTGGAGCAGATTCCGCAGAGCCTGAAGTATCTGGAGCAGGTGCAGTTTTAGCCATTGAAGTTGGCAATCAAGGCAGACGAGTGAATCGTCTGCCTTTTTGTTTTCCCACTTTCCTCTTTGGCCGTCGCGTGGCTGTCCTTAGACTCCGCCCGCGATGTCGCAGATGCTCAAGTCCTCCGGCGCGATGGCCGCCGCGACCATGACCAGTCGCGTGCTGGGCATGGTGCGCGAGATGGTTTACGCCGCGTTCATGGGCAACACATGGGTGGCCAGTGCGTTCACGCTCGCGTTCCAGGTGCCGAACCTCTTTCGTCGCTTGCTCGGCGAGGGCGCGCTCACGGCGGCGTTCATTCCCATCTTCAAACAGAAGGAAAAGGTCGCTGGCGAGAAAGAAATGTGGCGCGTGGCAAACGCCGTCCTATCCGGACTCGTCGTGGCCGCCGGAGCAATTACCGTGCTGGCGATTGTTGGCATTTCCATCGCGCTGATGGTTGGCGCAAACACGCTCAAGCCGGATACCAGGCTGATGCTCGAGCTCTTGCGGTTCATGTTTCCCTACATGCTGCTCGTGTGCGTGGCGGCGGTGTTGATTGGCATGGCCAACGCGCGCGGGCATTTCTTCGTGCCGGCGTTGGGGGCGGTGATGCTCAACGTGGTGATGATTGCCAGCGTCCTGTGGTTGGCCCCCCGAATGGGCGCGAACCTGGAGCACCAGATCTTTGGACTGGCCATTGGAGTGATTGTGGCCGGGGTAGTGCAAGCGGTGTTCCAAATGCCGAGCCTTCGGTGCGAGGGCTTTCGCTTTGCCTGGGAATCGCCATGGCGCGATCCGACCGTGCGCGAAGTGGTGAAGAAGATGATCCCCGGTTCAATTGGCGTGGCGGCGTTTCAAATCAACGTGCTCGTGACGCAGAGTTTCTCGTTCTGGTTCGATGAAACCATCGTGTCCACGTTCAACTATGCGGTGCGGCTTATGGAATTGCCGCAGGGGATCTTTGGCATCTCTCTCGCGACGTTTCTCCTGCCGACGTTGTCGGGACTGGCGGCAGAGAAAAAGTTTCCAGAGTTCAAGCTGACGTTGAAACAGGGCTTGAGCTATCTGGCGTTTGCCAACTTGATTGCGGCCGCGGTATCACTTGGATTGGCTGAACCCATCGTGCGCCTTCTGTTCGAGCGCCGAGCGTTCACTCCCGAGGCAACGCAACGAGTCGCGCTCGCATTGCAGTGTCTCGCGCCGGGTTTGCTGATGTTTTCCATGAACAACATTCTGGCCCGCGCGTTCTACGCGTTGAACGACATCAAGACGCCGATGAAGATCAGCATCGTGTGTCTGGTGTTGAATCTGGGGTTTGCTCTCTGGCTGGTGCAGACCTATCGCGAGGCAGGACTGGGCGTTGCAAATACATTGAGTGCCATCATCAACACGGCGCTGTTGTTTTATGCGCTGCGCAAGAAGATGTCGGAACTCCAGATGGATGGCCTGGTACGTGAGATTGCAATTCTGGCAATGGCGGCGGCTCTTGCCGGGGGTGCGGCGTTCTGGCTTTACCGCGTCTGGGATGGACATTTCGGCCATGCAACAATGGCGGTGAAACTCGGGGCGGTGTTTGTGCCGGGAGCGGTGGCGGGAGGAGTGTATTGGCTTATTACCGTGTTGTTGAAGATTCCGTCCGCAACCGACGTAGCGACTTTAGTAGCCCGGAAATTGCGGAAATGATTTCTCCCACTCCCAATCCTTAAACAAATCGGCGAGTGGAAGCTTGAAGCCGAGCAAGAGATGCTCCCCTTCAAGGAGTGCCCCGAACCGATCAGTCGGCGGTCTGTTTGGGTGTGGCAGATTTCGGCGGTTTGATTTTCGGGATCAATAACCCAGGCAATCTGAGTTCCACTGGCAAAAAAGTCTTTCAGTCGTGCATCAATCTCGCGCGCGTATTGTTCGGAGAAAGAATTTCAATCGCGAGGTCCGGTGCGCCGGGGAAGAAGCGGCGTTCTGAAGGTTGAAACCCAGACTTTGCAGCCGCCTGGTGGGCACAAAAGAAACGTCTGGTGCGCGGCAGTTGCGATTGAACATCCAAAATCCAGTGCGGGAATCCAGCACGGCGCCCAACCGGTGCTCGCGTGCAAAGTTGCCCAGGCCGATGATCAAACGCGTGCAAATCCGTGCGTGAAACCAGTTGTTTTTGGGGCTCATGATCAGTTCCCCGCCGACTACTTCATGGGTGAATCCCTTCTCGGGCATTGACTGGAGCCTGGCCTCAGTCCATTCCGTGGTGAGGTTTGCAGCTTCCGCGCTCATGATCGGAGATTAGTCGTGTGCGGGGCGATGTCAAATAACCGCAGGGCAAGCTCTGAGTATCCGATTGCCTTCACCATTTGCTTTTTGTCTGGCGCTTGAACGCGAGCGGATTAACGTCTGTCCGACCTGCATGACCCGTGGGTTTTCCAAATCGCTTATGCGTGTAACAAAAATGCTTCTGCTGCTGAGTACCGTGCTTTGCAGCACCACCCTGTCGCTGTTTGCCCAGCAAGTGCCAGTTGTCGAAAAAACGCTCTCCAATGGCATGAAGCTTTTGATGGTCGAGCGGCATGACGACCCGGCGATTGCGGGCGGTTGGGTGGCGCATGTGGGCAGCGCCAATGAACGCCCGGGCATCACAGGCATGGCGCATTTGTTCGAGCACATGATGTTTAAGGGCACGCCGACGATTGGCACAACGAATTATCAGCGTGACCTGGAGATCATCGCCGCTCAGGAAAAGCTCCGTGACGAGATGCGGGCTGAGGAGGCCAGGATGCGGGCGGATTATCGCGCGGGAAAGATCGATGACCTCATGAAGCCGGAAAACAAGTCGGAGCGCTACAAGGAACTGGAAGCACAGTTCAACCAGTTGATTGTCGAGCAACGGCAGATTCTGGTGAAAAATGAATTCGACAAAATCTATCGCTCCAACGGCGGGTCGGGAATGAATGCGTTCACGTCGGATGACATGACGGGGTATTTCATTCAAGTGCCAGCCAACAAGATTGAGCTGTGGATGTGGATGGAGTCCGAACGGTTGTTGCACCCGGTGTTCCGTGAGTTTTATGCCGAGCGCGATGTGGTGTTCGAGGAGCGCCGGATGCGAACTGAGTCCACGCCGCTGGGCAAATTCGCTGAGACCTTCAACTCCATGTTTTGGGAATCGCATCCCTATAGCTGGCCGACGGTCGGATGGCCTTCGGATATCCCCGCAATCTCGAAGGCGCAGGCCGATGAGTTCTACGCCACCTACTACGCGCCCCAGAACATCACGCTGATACTGGTGGGCGATTTTAAAACCGAACAAGCGGCGGCCATGGCGGAGAAATATTTCGGGCGCATCCCCCGTGGAACGAAGGAAGTGCCGGATGTCGTGACGCTCGAAGTCAAGCAGCCCGCCGAGAAGCGCATGTATGCCGAGGCGGAAACAAATCCGCAGGTGGACATCGTTTGGCACACGGTGCCGTTTGGCCACAAGGATGTCCCGGCGTTGCAGATCCTGGGTCAGATTCTTGCGACGCGCACGGGGCGACTCTACAAGGGGTTGGTTTTGACGAACGATATTGCGACCGAGGTCTGGGCGCACCAGATTTCGCAGAAGTGGGCCGGTCTATTCAACATTGGTGGCGAAGCCAAGGACGGCAAGAAACCGGAAGACGTCGAGGCGGCGATTTACGCAGAGGTTGAGAAGTTGCAGCGCGAGGAAGTTCCCGCGGAGGAATTGCAGAAGGTGAAGAACAACTTCGCCGCTGGCGAATATCGCAAGCTCACCTCGAACATGGCGATCTTAATGCAATTGATCCAGAACGACGGACTCGGCAACTGGCGCGAGATTAATGAGGCTGGTCCGAAGCTTCAGGCGGTCACGGCTGCCGATGTGCAGCGCGTGGCGAAGCAATACTTCACCAGGGAGAATCGCGCCGTCGGCGTTTACACGCGCAAAGGTGGCACTACCAACACGACCAAATCATGAAACGTATCTCTTTTCAGTCTGTAGCGGCCCTGATGGCATGTGCCCTGTGGTTTGCTGCGTGCCGCTCGCCGAAGACCACGGCCGTCGCAACGATGTCTCCGGACGCGGGTGGTGCGGCCGCTCGGGGCAAGGTAAGTGACATTCCGCCGCGTCCGGAAAAACTTTCGTTCCCGCCATTGGAATTCAATCCTCCAAAGCCCGAGACGTATCGCGTGCCGTTGAAAAGCGGGCCCGTGGCTTACATTGTGCCCGACCGCGAGCTGCCGCTCGTGAACCTCGGGATATACATTCACACCGGGGACTGGGTGGAGCCGGAGGGCAAGGAAGGTTTGACCGATTTGTGTGGCGCTTTGCTGGTGAGTGGCGGGACAGAAAAACGCACGGCGCAGGAATTGGAAGAGCGTTTGGCATTTCTGGCGGCTCAGCTCGGTTCGAGTATTCATGGCGCGCAGGGCAACGTGTCTTTAAACCTGCTTTCCAAAGACCTCGACGAAGGACTGACGATTTTGCGTGAAGTGCTGACGCAGCCGCGTTTTCAGCAGGATCGTGTGGACCTCAACAAGCAGCAGATGTTGCAGGCGATGAAGCAGCGCAACGATGACTCCGAGCATATTGAAGAAATGGAAGCGGGCTTTCTGGCTTATGGCGAAAAATTTTGGGACAACCGCTATCAGACCGCGGCGTCGGTGGACTCCATCAGTCGCGATGATTTGCTCGCCTTTCACAAGCGTTGGTATTTCCCTTCGAACTTTGTGCTCGCGGTGAGTGGCGACTTTGACCGGGACACCATGACGAAAAAACTGGAGGAACTGTTCGCCAACTGGCCGGTGACCGGCAATCCGCCCCCCGTCATCCCCACCAACGTGACGATGGCTGCGGCTGGCGTTTACCTCGTAAACAAAGATGTCAATCAAGGTCGCGTTTCAATGATGCTGCCGGGCATCATGCGCGAGAACCCGGATTATTTCTCCATCATCATCATGAACGACATTCTCGGCGGCGGCGGGTTTACCTCGCGCATCGTAAACCGGGTGCGTTCCGATGAAGGGCTGGCTTACTCCGCTTATTCAAGTTTTCCGGGCGGTGTTTTTTTTCCGTATGCATTTACGGCGGGTTTTCAGTCGAAGTCGCGTACGGTGGCTTATGCGACCTCCATCGTGGTTGAAGAGATCAAGCGTATCGCACAGGAGCCGGTGAGTGTTGAGGAGCTGGAAAGCGCAAAAAAGGGTTTCATTGATCGCTTGCCGAGAAGCTTTGCGACCAAGGCGCAAGTGGCGAACGTTTTTGCCAACGACGAATTCACCGGGCGTTATGCGCGCGAGCCTGATTACTGGCAGAAGGTGGTGCCGCGGATCAAGGCCGTGACGGTCGAGAATGTTCAACAGGTTGCCCAAAAGTATCTCCATCCTGATCGGTTGGTGATTCTGGTGGTGGGCCAGAAGGATGAAATCCTCCAAGGCCACCCGAATCACCCGGTGAAGCTGACCGAACTTGGCAAACTGACGGAACTGCCATTGCGCGATCCGCTCACGCTGAAGCCGCTGCCGTTGGAGGCAAAAGCGTCGAACTGATTTTGGCGGGCAGCATGCGTGGCCGTTCACGGCGCGTCCTGAATCAGGCTTTGCTGTTGCGGAAAAAGAATCGACGCCATGCAAGGGCCAAGCCGGTCCAAACCAGCACCACTGCCCCGGCCGAGGCGAGCGCGGCGACTGCTTTTCCGACAAAGCCGAGCGCTTCTCCAGTGTGCAGGAACCGGGTCCAGGAGCGGACTTGCCGGCCAGGATTCTGATCTCCGAAACTTTCCTTACGCAGCACCGCGCCGGTGAAGGGATCGAGCGTGAGTTGAGTTGACGAGAACAGCGGCCATTGGCCTTTTTCCACAACGGCGAGCGTGACAGGTTGGCGGCGATTGCTTTCTCGCTGCTCGCGAGCCGTTCCTTCCGGGTTGGGCGACGACGCGTTTGGGCCTGTGGAAGAAGGACGCGGTGTACCTTCACCTCGCCCGGTCCTTCCGCCTGCTCCACCGCCGCGATAGGAAATCTGTTTCCATTGGGGGAACTCTTTTTGGGCGGCAGCGAATAATGCTGCCATGCCCAACGGCTTCGCATCTGCTGGGGGAGCTGGAACTTCCAGGGCAGCTCCGCCACCTGGGGCGGGTGGAGTTGAGCTGGTGATTTTATAGATCATGTCTCCCGCCCAGCGGTAGGAGATGGGCAGCGCGGTAACAGTGAGCACGATGAGAACAGGGGCGCACCAGAGCCCGACGGCGTTGTGCCAGTTCCAGTCGCGCGGTTTGCCGCGGAGTTTAAAGTTCATTAATCCCACGGCGCGAAGTGCGTTGCGAGTCCACTGACGCGGCCACCAGAGGTAAAGTCCGCTCACGGCCAGAAGCAGAAACGCGGCGTTGCCGGCGCCCGTGATGGCTTTGCCGACCGCTCGACGTTCGGCATTGCCGCCCAAAAAGCGATGCCACGCGATCATGGTCTGCATGAACGCGCGAACGCGCGGTGCACCTTGATCGCGAATCGCGCCAGTGTAGGGATCAACGTAAAAGGTGTTCGTTCGGCCAAAGCTGATGAGGACCGCAGCGTTCGCGTCAGAATCCAGAGTGATGGTTGAAGGACGCCCGCCCGGGCGTTGTTCCCGCAACGTGTTGAGCAGTTCGTCGAGGCCGAGACGTTGCGTGTCTGGTTGCGGCGGGACCACCCGCCGCACATCGCGCTCGGCCCAGGCAATAATCTCCTTTTCGAAGGCCAGGGCGACACCGGTCGCAGACATGATGAAAATGACAACGCCCGCGATGATGCCGGCAATCAAATGCAGCCAGAATGTTATTTGCCGGAAGCGCATTTAAAAGCTGAGTGAAACTGAAGGTGCACCGGTTTTCAGCGCAGCGGTTCAGGAACGTGGTTCGGAATCGTCACGGTATTGGTGTTCCGTCGTGAGTCCAATGGATGTCCGGGTTGCCAGGGTCAGCGGCTTTGGTGACGGCGTTGGAACAAACGTAACTGTACTTGAACCAGGAAACGTGGCCGTCGCCAAAAACAAGATTGGCGCCTTCTTTATGCCGGGAAGAAAACTTCGACGCGTTCGCGTGTGACGAGCCGAGGTTTTTAGTCGGGTCAATCCCGTAAAACGGCAGCTCGGAGGAATGAGTCCGCACTTCGGTATAACAGACGAATGCCGAGGGGTTCTTGACCATGGCGATGCTGAAGTTGGTTCCGTAACCGGCTGCCAGACCACGGTTGCCACTGGGATTAATCGCGTAGTGAAACATCACGTTTACCAGGGGGTCGCGCTCATCCGGTTTGGCTGACGAAGTCGGGCACGTGAAGATGGTGCGGTTGTTGACCCATTGAGACGGGTCGTTGGCGTAGTCGCACAACCGTTTGGCGGCAACGTAGGGCGGCAAGCTGTTGAACCAGCCGATGTCACCCGAACCTGCCGCGGCAAACGATGCCAGGTCGGTCCACAGCATATTGTCCGCACTGTAGCCTGGTGGTGTGCCGGGAACACCCTTGGGGGTGCGCGCATTGGGAAAGCGTTGATGGTTGTCATCCATATACATCGTCTGGGCCAACCCCCACTGACGCGCATTGCTGTTGCAGGTGATGCGATGGGCTTTCTCTTTGGCTTTGGCCAATGTGGGCAATAGCATGGAGGCCAGGATGGCGATAATGGCAATGACCACGAGCAGTTCAATCAACGTGAACGCTCTCGAAGAACCGGCGTTTTCTTTGTTTCGCATGCCGGCATCATGCGGAAATGAAGAAGGGTGCGCTGTCGGCAGTTTGCGAAAGATTGTCGCCGGCTTGACCACGGAAGCTGTGGCGTCTCTGGCAAAGGGCTGCTTTGATTAAAAGAAAACCGCCAATCAAATTCGATTGGCGGTGGCGCGACGATAGGTCAGTAACACGGTCACTCGCGGTCGCCGCCCTTTTCCCCACCCTTATTGGCGAGGTAATGTTCCACAAACAAGAGGCCACTGTCACCGGCGCGGCTGACGATCTGCAGCAGTTCATCCACGGAGGAGACTTCTTCAAGCTGTTCGTTGATGAACCATTGAAGTGAATTCTGGGTGAAGGGATCTCCTTCCCTTTGCGCGAGTGTCAAAATGGCTTTGATGGAATCAGTGACCTTCAGTTCATGATCCAACGCGAGTTGAACAGCTTCAACCGCCGACTTGAATTTGCACTTGGGCGCGGGGATGGCCGGGATTTCCAGACCGATGCCGGCGTCGAGAATGTATTTGATGAAGCGATGCGCGTGGTCGCGCTCTTCGGCCGCCTGTTTGGCAAAATGCGCCTGTAAACGCGGAAGGCCCTCCAGTTTGAACCAGGCGGCAATGGCTTCGTATTGCAGCGAAGCGAGGAATTCCATGCCGACTTGCGCGTTGAGCGCAGCGGCAACTTTCTTCGAGATGAGCGGCGTCATAGCGACGGCGAATATGGCCGCCGCCGGGACGCTCCCGCAAGCCATTCTTTCGCCGCAGCCACTGCCGGGCTCGATGCGTGATTAACCAGGCTCGCCTTCGCCCGCTTTAACGGTCGCAGACCAGCCAGCTGCTTGTGGAACTGCATGAAATGCTGAAATTGCTTCGCGCTCATGGTGCGAAGACTAATCCGGCGTCCGATCTATTGCTGACGGTGACTTGCGAAAGATTGTCGGCGCTTTGCAGTCGGCAAACTTTATGGTTCTGCCACTGGAGGTAATGCGGGCGGGCGCAGGCGCAACCGCGTCTCCGTCAAGGATTCAAGAAAGGCTTTCAGGTCCGCCAGATCCCGCTTATTCAAGCCAAGTGGTTGTAAGTGCGGAGATTTCGCAGGGAACAAGGGATCATCCTTTTGCGATTCCTTGCGGCGCACGGTCGGCATGCCCGCGTTGTACATGTTCAGCACGCCATCGAGGTCAAACAACCCGTTGTGCATATACGGTGCGGTGCGGGCGATGTTGCGGAGCGAGGGGGTCTTGAACTTGCCGACGTCCTCCGCCTTTTTTGTTACGGCGTAACGTCCCAGATCTTCCAGCTTGCGGCCATAATACGTGAGTCCCTCATTGTGAAACTGACCGTCGGTGAAGTTGGGGCCGTTGTGGCAGTTGATACAGCGCGCGTCGGTGCGGAACAAATGCAAGCCCCGGATTGCTTCGTCGCTGAGCGCGTTGGTGTCGCCGCGCAGGAAGGAATCGAAATTGTTACCGCGACTGGTGATGGTCCGTTCGAACGTGGCGATGGCCTGGGCGACGCGGGTGAGCGTGATCTCCGGTGAACCGAACACCGCGGCAAATTCGTTGGTGTAAGCCGGAATCCGGCTGAGGTTCTCCTTTACGAACTGCGCGCTGGAATGCATTTCATCGGTGTTGTTCACCACGTCCATTGCCTGTTCTTCCAGCGAACTGGCGCGTCCGTCCCAGAACAATGTGTCGTTGAAGGCAGTGTTCAGGATCGTTGGCGCGTTTCGTTTGAGTTCCTGGCGTTCGTGACCGAAGGAGACGGTCCGCCCGTCTGCAAAGGCGAGGTCCGGATCGTGACAGCTCGCGCAGCTGATCTGGCCCGAACCGCTGAGGCGACGTTCAAAGAACAGTTTCTTGCCCAGCTCGGTTTTGGCATCGGTGTAGGGGTTGTTTGTGGGATAGACGACCAACGGTAATAAGCCGATCTCGCGAAAGCCCGGCTTGATGGCCTCATCAATATGCGGTGTCGGCCAGTCCGCGGCGGGTTGCGCATAGGTGGCGCGCAGCGTGTTGGCCAGGTCACGGTATTCTTCGTCGGACCGCTGCTTGCGGGGCGGCTTGCGTGATGGGGCGAGTGCGGGGGCGTCTTCGTCTCCAGCATCCAAATCGGCTTCTGTTTTTGACGTCGGCGCAGTTGGATTCTCCGTCACGTTCGCCGCGGATCGGGTCGGGGCGGCGGCCGCGCGCGGGGCTTTGCGCAACTCCATCAGTTTTTGCTTTTGTTTCTCCGTCAACAGTTCGGCAATGGCTCGATTCGCGAGGCGAAACTGATCGTTCAGGTTCAGCTGCGGCGCGCGCTGAGCGTCCGGAGGAGTATTCGGCGCGGCCGCGCGACGGACCTCGGCCCGGGCTGATTCGTACCGGTCGCGAATTGAGAACAGCGCGGTGCGCTGCGCGTCCGTTAAGTCCAATTCATCGGCATAATGCCAGACCTGTTTCGGTGCAGCGGCCGTGTTGGTGGTCTGAGCCGGGCTTAAGCACGGGGACAGCAACGTAAGGATTGCGCCAGCCATGACGATTAAGAGTTCAGCGCGTTTCCACATGACCATCGAGGTAGAGGTAGTTCAGTTTCTTTTTGTTCGCGTGCGGGTAGTAACGCAACACCGTGCTGACGGCGTTCGGTCCTCCGGACGTGCCCTCGGGCACGCCAAAGACTGACGGCAGCGCGTAGGTGAAATTGTCCCAGACCACCGTCGTAGCCGACATTTTCTGGAAAGCCGCTTCGCCGCCTTGCAGGCCCACCAGGTTCTGGGCGCGCGACCAGGCGTAATTGACGCCATTTTGCATCAGAGTTTTGCGACCGGCCGGACACATCCAGAGATTATTTGTTGGAACGTAGGATCGAAAATAGAACGGCAGGCTCAGGGGATCGTTAATCATTCGATATGATGAATTGCCCAGCATTTCGCGCGAGGGCAGCCGATTGTTGTAGTCCTGGGTATAAAGGTGGTAGACAAACGCCAGTTGCCGCAGGTTGGACATGCATTGGACGCGATACGCTTTTTCCCTGGCTTTGGCCAAGGCTGGCAATAACAGGGCCGCGAGAATGGCAATGATCGCAATGACCACCAGCAGTTCGATCAGCGTAAAACCGACGAGCAACGCCTGATGTCGGCGGCGTGGGCTGGCGCTTTTTTGAAACAAACTACTCACGGTTGGCCAGCAACGCGGAAGAATGCGCGATCCGTCAGATTGGAGAGGGTAACGCTGCGGTTGGTTGCCCCTTCTACAACGTTGTTCCACACACCAGTTGTCAAATCGCTGCAACTTTGGACGCTGAACGGCAAATACCCGCCCGTCCATGTTAATGTCACCTCGCCAACACCGGTTGATTTGATGGCTGACTGAATCGGAGGAGCCGGCAAGGCGACGCGCACAATCGTGCCACAGCCCGAAGTGACCTGGGTGTTGGCGCCACCGCGGGAGACAGGATAGTAAATGAAAAAGCGGTTTGTCTCTTCGACGATCAACCCGCTGTTATACGACAAGCTGGGATAGCCAACCGAAGTCTCCCCGGTGCCCCCGAGGTCGACCAGCTTCGTGACGGTATTGGAGGCGATGTTGAATTTGGCGATGACGCCTTGATTGTTCGTGCCGCCCTGCCGGGACATGAAGTAGAGCTCCCCGAGCCACTCGGTGAGGCCATTGTAGCCTGGTTGCTTGCCGTAAAGAGCCTGCGCGGTGGCGTTGTTTGAGAAATAAAAGACATTGGTGGCCAAACCAGTATCAATGTCATAGCGAACGAGCGCTCCGGGAGCTGGATTGTTACCCACGGTGGTGAAGTACAAAGAGTTGGTGCCGACGAGGACGGGATTTTGTGCGGGAAACGCCGTATAACCGGTATTCAGATTGAGCACTTTGGTGATCACCGGATTATCGGCCTCGTCAAAGGTCATTCGACCCAGGACACCCGCGCCGTTGCCAAATCCCGACCCGTTATTGGTGCCACCGGCGAAGGTTGTGAAATAATAGGCGTCTCCCGCTTTGGTAAAGCCCTCATACGGTTGTCGCCCGGTATTCGCCCCGTCAAAATGATGCACCCAGGAAACGGCGTTGGACGTCAGGCTGAACCGCAGAATGGTGCCCATGTCGTTTGAGCCGCCGCTTGAAGTGGTGCAGAACAGTGAATCACCGATCAGGGTTAATCCGCCGCGGGGTGTTTCCCCGGTAATCTCGCCGCTCGCGTCGAAGTCATGCAGAACCGTAATCAATCCATCGGTCAGATTGATCTTGGCGATGGTGCCATTATCGCCGGCGCCGCCATTCTTGGTGGTAAAATAGGCTGCGTCACCCACGACCAATAAACCGCCGTCGGGATTGCTGCCCACGTTGTTGGTGGCGCTTTCGTCCAGGCTCGCCACTTGTACGATTTCACGCGTCACCAGGTCGAAGCGACTAATCGTGCCTGCGTCGTAAGTGCCACCGCGTTCGGTCGTGAACCAAAGATTGGTCCCGGCCTGAACAAAACGATCCAGCGGATAGTAGCCGCCGACGCCAACGCCGTCATTGGCGACGAAATTCAAGTCAGCAACCTTTTCGATGGTTTGAGCGGAAACCCCGGAATAAAACAGTGATAATGCTAAAACAGCAGACGCTGACTGATACAGCCTTCTGGACCGACAACCGATATTCATTCTGCCAATGCTTATCAGCCCCTTCCGGGTGTGACTATCGCTGCTTTGTCAAAGATTGTCGTTTACTTGCAATCGACCGGTCGTCCGCAGATGGCTTCCACCTGTGAGCTTTTTGAAAACGGCTGGAAACGCTTTTGCCCGGCACATGCGTGTCAGGAGGATTTTTTGGGCAGAGACTTTTGCGTGATCGTCGCGAGCGGATATAGACCGGGGCAGCAGCCGAACGTCTCCTGAAAGGCCGCGCTGAAGTGACTCAAACTGCTGTAGCCGACTTCAATCGCCACTTCAGTGACGTTGTATTCGCGGGATTTGAGCAGTTCCGCGGCTTTATCCATGCGCAGCTGGCGGAGATATTGCGTGATGGTCTGGCCGGTTTGAGCGGAGAAAATGCGGCTCAGGTAGAAATGGCTGCAGCCGATTTTCTTTCCCAGTTCTTCCAGGGAAGGAGGCGACGCCAGATCCTGTTTCAACAGGAAAATAACCTGGTCGACACGCTCCTGGGCGACACGCTGTTGGCGCGTGCAGAAAAACTCCTCCTCCGGTTTCACGAGGAAGGTAACCGCGAGTTCCAAGGCCTTGCACTGATACCAGACGGGCTGTGCGGCGGCGTACACGGGCGGTTGCCGCAACGTAGCGATGGTCTGGAGTTGTTGAGCGGTGAGACGCACGGTGGACCCGGTGACGTGTTCGCACGGGCAACCCTCGATGGCGGCGCGCACCGCGGGGTGCAACATGGCCTTGGTCTCGGAAAGATGCTTTGCCAGGAACGGACACGAGAACTCAATTGTGAGAAATTGATGTCGCTCTCCCGCAGTCCGTTTGGCATTGAGGGGTTCCTTTTGCCGATAGTAAAAGCCCGCGGTGTTGGGAGTGAACTCGGCGCGGCTGCCATGGCTTTCCACAAAGCCGTTGCCATCCAGATTCAGGCACAACTCCACGCAATCCTGGTGAAAACTCGGCGCCCAATCAAACTCGCTTTTGGGACGAAAGTCGTGCCATTCGATGCTGTATCCCACCCCGTGAAAACTGCCGAAAAGCCGCTGCCAGCCGGCGCCGACGTCACGCCACGCGTTGGCTTCCGAGAATTCACGACCACCGTCGGGGGAACGACGGTGGGCAGGCGCGGCAGAAGTCTGGCGGTTCATGGGGCGGTGCGCGTGATTCCAGCGTGTCTGATGTTCTGCGAAGAATTCATTACTGGCAAGGTAGATTCGAAGTCCCCAAATGTGAAATTCGCGAAGGAAACACTACGTAGTCAGCTTACGTTTGCGTGTCGTCGCAACTCAGGGCGACTGCGGCGGCGATGCGATCGAAGGGATGCCCGGAAACGGTTCCAGGCGCTCGCAGGCGGTGGGATTTCAGATCTCCATAGTTGACTGTAAAGGTCCGCGTCTCCGAAGGAACGTGCTTTGCCTTCGTGAACGAAAGCTTCGTCGGAGTGGTTCAGATGTTGGCGGTAGAGTTTCCCCGCAGTTCATGAGCGACGAGGTGACGGGGGCTTTGCGCGGCCCGCGCCCCCAATAATCCAGGGAAGTCGCTGTCGCACGAAACTGAGTTGGTCTGGCGCGGTCAAGTGCGTCAGTAGTAGCGGGCCAACGACAGTTGGCAAGAAATCTGTCGCATCCGGAGATTACCTGCCGGCGTTACTTTGCGGTCACGGATTGACCTCGTTGCCGCAGTCCAACATTTCACTGCCGAAGTAGGGATTTCGCAATGGCCCGTTCGTTTGAATCCAAAAGCCGGGCTGCGGCGCCATCGGGCAGCGATAAAACTTAACGGCATTCAAAGCCTCGCTCTGGGGACGAGCCGCGCGCGCAAACTCAGACACCGCGGCACTGAACGGAAGAAACTCCTTTCGAGCTTCCGCCAGGTCGCCGGCGCGAACGAGTCTTCCCTCGCGGGAGATTTTTTCCACGTGTGGCAACCACGGATGATTCGGCGGCAACGACTGCAAAAGTCGCTCCAACGTTGCGGCACTTTCAGTGATGGTGCGATTGAATTCGGAAAGGTTGTCGGCGGCCAGACTGTCTCCCACGGCAGCGGCGGCGCTGATGAAAGACTTGACGGCCGCAGATTGCACTTCGGTCAGCTCGAGTTTTGGAAGAACCGGGGCGGCATTGGTGGAGGTTATGACGTTTGCCTTAAGCGCGGTTTGACTTGGGGATGTCCTTCGAACCAGCCACGTGATGCCAAAAGCGATCAAGATCGCTGCCAGAATCCACAGCCACAGCTTTGAGCCTCGTTGGGGAGTTTCGCCTGGCTTCGAATCTGGAGATACCTCGGCATCACCTGGCGTGGCTAGCAACGAGTCGTGATGGCCGGCGCGCTCCATCTCCACGAATTGTTCGTTCAACTCGCGCCAGCTCTTGCGTGGCGGACGCGGGCCTTTCACCCACTCCACCTGCCGTCCGCGCCACAGAGAATAAATCGCGGGCACGATTTCCAACGTGAGTATCGTGGAGGTAATCAATCCGCCCACCATCGGCGCGGCGATGCGTTGGATCGCTTCTGCCCCCGCTCCGTGCGCCCAGAGTGCCGGCACCAGGCCAAACGTAATCATGCAAACCGTCATCAACTTTGGCCGCACGCGTTGCACGGCGCCGTAAGTGATGGCCTCGAATAGATCGTGCTGGGTCTTCATGCGCCCGGCGCGTTGGTACGCGTGGAAAGCTTCGTCCAGGTAAATGATCATCACCGTGCCGGTTTGCGCGGCAAGGCCTGCGAGTGCGATGATTCCCACCCACACCGCAATGCTCAGATGATAATTCATCAGCCACAAAATCCAGATGCTGCCGGTCATCGCGAAGGGAATTGAAAGCAGGATGATCAGTGTCTCCGGCACGCTTTTGAAGTTCATGAACAGCAACACAAAAATGATCACGAGCGTCAGCGGCACGACCACTTTGAGGCGATCCTTTACGCGCAGCATGTATTCGTATTGGCCTGTCCACTCGATGCGGTAGCCTTGCGGTAACATCCCCGCGCCAATTATTTTCTCATCCACGGCACGCTTCGCGTCCTGCACGTAGCTCCCGATGTCTCGGCCCGCGACATCCACATAGACCCAACCTGTCAGCGCGCCATCCTCGTTCTTGATCAGCGGTGGGCCGGTCGTGACGTGAATGTCGGCGAGTTCGCCGAGTGGAATTTGGGGAGTTGAATCGGCGAAACGGCGCGACGGCGAATCAGCGATCATCGCCGTTTCTCCGTTTCCCCGTTTCCCCGTTTCATTCATCCCGACGGGCACCAGCACGCGCTTGAGTTTCTCCGGTTCGTCGCGCAGCTCGCGGGAATAACGCACATTGATCGTGAAGCGCTCGCGGCCCTCGACGGTTCTCGCCACCGGCATTCCGCCAATTGCGGTTTCGACCGCCATCAACACTTCCTCAACGTTCAAACCGTACCGTGCGATCTCGCGGCGATTGGGAATAATATCGAGGTAATAGCCGCCGGTGGTGCGCTCGGCGTAAACACTGCGCGTGCCCGGAACATCGCGAATTACCGACTCAAGATGCTCGCCCAGCTTGTTAATCTCACCGAGGTCAGTGCCAAAGACTTTGATGCCGACGGGAGTGCGGATGCCGGTCGAGAGCATGTCGATGCGCGTCTTGATGGGCATCGTCCACGCGTTGACCTGCCCCGGGATTTGCAGCGCCGAATCCATTTCACTTACGAGTTCTTCCCACGAAATGGGGCGCACATCCGGCCAGATTTTGCGCAAACCTTTTTGCAGGAATTCCGGTGCCCAGCTCGAATACCAGCGTTTCTCGGAAACTTTTCTCCACTCGTTGCGCGGTTTGAGTTGGATCACCGTCTCAAACATTTCCATCGGCGCCGGGTCGGTGGCCGTTTCGCTGCGACCAGCTTTGCCGTGAACCGTGAGCACTTCGGGAAACTGCTTGATGATTCGATCCTGAATCTGCATCAGACGCGTCGCTTCGGTGATGGACATTGTGGGCAGCGACGTGGGCATGTAGAGCATCGTGCCTTCATTCAACGGCGGCATGAACTCTGAGCCAAGCCCTCGATAACCCAAAATCGACCGGATCGTCTCGGAAAATCTCCCATGACCTGGAACTGCCGCGGCCATTCTTTGGCCCAGCTCTCCGGTTCCCGTATAAATGGGGATGGCTGACCCGACGGCTATCGCCGCTAGAGCTATAGACAGAATTCTGCGGCGCATCAGCGCGCTAACCCATGGATAATACAGTCGGTGCAGGATGCGGCTGATAGGGTGTTTGTGTTCCGGAATCACCCTGGCGCCGGTCATCAACACGATCAACGCCGGCCCAATGGTGACCGAGAGGAACGCTGCCCATGCCATCGTGAAGGTCTTGGTGAAGGCGAGCGGTTTGAACAACCGACCTTCCTGCGCTTCGAGTGTGAACACTGGCATGAAACTCACCGTAATGACGAGCAGCGCGAAGAACAGCGGTTTGCCAAGCTGCTTGCACGCGCTGATGATGATCTCCTGCCGCTGATGCCGCGATAGTCCAGACGGCGCGTGTTCGAGTCGCTTGTGCACGTTCTCCACCATCACGACCGCTTCGTCGCACAACACGCCGATGCTGATGGCAATGCCGGCCAGCGACATGATGTTCGCCGTGAGCCCCATGAAATACATCGGGATGAACGCCAGCGCGACTGCGATAGGTAATGTGACAATCGCGCGCGCTGCACCGCCAAAGTCCAGCAGGAACACGATCACGACGATGCATACGATGATGGACTCCTCAATGATCGTCCGCGTGAGTGTGCTGATGGAATCGCGAATCAATCCGGAACGGTCGTAGGTGGTCACGATCTCGACACCGTCGGGCAAAGAGGGTTGCACCTCGGCGAGCTTGGCTTTGATGCGGTCAATGACTTCGAGAACATTTTGTCCGTAGCGCACCACGACAATGCCGCCGACGGTTTCGCCTTCGCCGTCAAAATCACCCGCGCCGCGCCGCATCTCCGGACCAATTGTGATGTTTCGCGCCACATCTTTGAGCAGAACGGGAGTTCCTTTCGCATCCGCGCCAACAACAACGAGGCGCAAGTCGTCGAGCGATTGGATGTAGCCTTTGCCGCGGACGAGATAGGTAGTGCCGAAACGCTCAAGTTCGCGTCCGCCGACATCATTGTTCGCGCTGCGAATTGCGGAAACAATTCGGCTGAGCGGTATGTTGTAGGCGAGCAAACGGTCCGGATCGAGTTCCACCTGATACTGCTTCTCAAAGCCGCCAAACGTTGCGACCTCCGCAACGCCGTCAATGCTCTGCAGCCAGTAACGCAGATGCCAGTCCTGGAAAGCGCGGATCTGCGCGAGATCGTTCTTCCCGCTTTTATCCACCAGCGCATATTGGAAGCCCCAACCCACGCCGGAGGCATCCGGCCCGAGCGTGGGCGTGACACCCGGCGGCAGAGAACCGCTCAATGCCTGCAAATACTCCAGCACTCGCGACCGAGCCCAATACACATCCGTGCCGTCTTCGAAAATCGCGTAAACGAATGAGTATCCGAAAAACGAGTAACCGCGCGCAACGCGGACCTTCGGCGCGCTGACCAGTTTGGTGACGATGGGATAAGTGATTTGATCTTCGACGAGATTCGGACTGCGACCTTCCCATTGCGTAAAGACAATCACCTGCACATCCGAGAGATCGGGCAGCGCGTCGAGCGGCGTGCGCTTCAGACAATAGATGCCTCCCGCGAACAGCGCGCCGACCAGCATAAAGACCATGAACTTGTTCCGCGCGCTCCATTCGATGAGACGCTCGATTGGTGAATCACGATGAGGATGAGACGGAGAGGCGGCGAGACGGCGAGACGGCGATTCCGCTGACGACTGAGGGTTCGCCGTCTCTCCGACTCCCCGTTTCGCCGTTTCGTCTTCGTGTGTGTTCATGGCTCAGAACGGCGGCGCAGCAACCACTTCTCCGGTTGATCGGCCATTTTCACGAGTTGGCCCAGGATGTGATCGTACGCGTCGTCGATTTCTTTGAAGGTTGCTTCGCTGATGTAGCCGCAACGCCAGGCGACTTCGGCGTGAACCTGGGTTTCAGCGGCCTCGGTTTCCGAATCGCTCAATTTGGAGATAAATGCCGCCTCGTAACGCCGCTTCCGCCAGGCCTCACTGAGATTGGCACATACCGAACGAGAAGATCGGCGCATCTGATCAGTCAACGCATAGCGTTCCTCAGCGGGAAACGCCTTCGTTATTTCAAACAGCTTCACCGCCCAGTTCATGGCGCTCTGATACACGTTCAGCTCTCGATAGTGTTTGATGCTGCTCATAGTTTGTCAGGTTCGCTGTGTGCTCGATGGAGAAGTCGCCGTTTCCCCGTCTCGCCGATTCTCCGTTTCAATGCTTATGCTCCCCGCTCGCTCCCATCCCCGCGACTACCGCGCGTAACTGGCTCTCCGAATCCACGAGGAACAGCGCGCGCGTCACGACCTTCTCGCCGGGCTTCAACCCGTCGAGCACTTGCCAATAGTCATCTGTCTTCGCGCCAATCTTCACTTCACGCGGCTCGAGGTGACCATCATTACGGTCCACGAATGCAATGTTGCGCGTGCCGGTATCGAGCACGGCACTCGCGGGGACGGACAGGACATCGCCGAGGTTCTGTTCGATCTCGACCGTGGCCCACATGTCGGGTCGCAGCGCGTGTTCGGGATTGTCGATCTCGATGCGCACCTCGCCACGACGGGTTTGCGGATCGATGTGCGGGTTGATGAAGCTCACGGTGCTCTCAATCGCCGACTGGCCGGGGATGGAGAACAGGACGCGCGCCTTTTGGCCTTCGCGAATACTGGCCAGTTCGAATTCCGGAACCGCGGCGAGCACCCAAAGCCGATGCAGTGGGGCAATCTCGTAAAGCGATTCGCCAGCCATGAAGGCTTTGCCCTCCACGGCGGTCTTCGCGATGACGTGGCCGGTGACGGGCGCACGGAAAACCAGTTCGTCGCTTGCCGTGCCGCGTTCCTCCAGGGCGCGAATGTCGCCCGCGTCCACTTGCATCAACTCGAGGCGGCGGCGCGCGGCTTCCAGTTGACGGTTGACCTCAACGCTGTTCGTCTGACCGCGCGCGTTGCGGAAGGCGATGAGATAATCGCTCTCGGCATTGAGAAGTTCCGGGCTGTAAACGGTGAGCAACGGTGCGCCTTGCTCGACCCGCTGGCCCGTGTAATTGACGTGCAACTTGCTCGCCCAACCAGCAAAGCGCGGCGCGATGCGAGTCAACGTGGTTTCGTCGTGCGACAGCACCGCCGGGGCGCGCACGGAACGAATGAGGCGTTGGGTCTGCACGAGGGAAGTTGCCAGACCGATGAGCTGCCGCTTTTCCGGGTCGAGGTGGATGGTCACCCGACCGGGCAACGACGGCATATCGCCACTCGCCTTGCTCTCACCGACCGGCACCAGCTTCATGTTGCAGATGGGACAGTCTCCCGGGCGATCGCTGACGTAAGTGGGGTGCATTGGGCAGTGATATTTCGCAG
>DASUGI010000361.1:0-3446 GCA_036274115.1 Verrucomicrobiia bacterium | reverse complement strand
GGGTGTGCATGAACGGCGGCACGTGTTTGGCGCTCTTGAGAGCGGATTTAGCGGTGGAAATGGATTCTGCTTCGGACGTGGTTGAGGAATAGGGTGAAACGGCTGCGGTCCATTGACATTTGGGTTCGGATCGGGCGGTATAAAAATGGGAGTCGGAATCGGATCAAAAATCAAAGGAGGCGCAGGCTTTGGAAGAACTACAGGCTCCCAGATCACCCTTGGAAGCGCTAAGGCCGGCTGTCCGATGAACACTTGCCTTCCATCCGAATCAAAATGAGTTAAGGAATTGTTCAATGCGAAGCCGTAGAGGTTCAACCCTCCCACTTCTTCAAAGGGGTCTCTGTTGGGCCAATCTGTGTCATTGTCAGCGGGCGGTCAAAACCAGCCAGGCAGGGGCGAATCAAAACCAGCCACTTTTGAGGAGAAGTTGATTGCCAGGAGGCCGGGAAGAACCGGCGTCCTTGGCGATGAACATCCTCAAAGTGAGCTTACAAGAAACGATTGAACAACTTGCCCGGCAGGGCTGGTCGCAGAGGCGGATCGCCCGAGAGCTGGACATTGACCGCAGCACGGTCGGGAAGTATGTCGGGCCAAAGGAGGCGTCGGAAGCAAAACCAGCCACCATTTCGCCCGACGGCTCGGAGGCGAGCGCGGCTCCAGCGCCCGGAGAGGAGGCGGAGATTGGAGATGCAAAACCAGCCATTTCGCCCATCGGGTCCAAGGCCGGGCGCAAGAGTCACTGCGAGGTATTCCGGACGGTGATAGCTGAGGCGGCGGAGCTGGGATTGTCGGCACAGAGGATTTACCAGGACTTGGTGCGGGAGCAGCAGTTTCCTGGCAGCTACGACTCGGTCAAACGGTTCGTGCGTCAATTGGGCGCGACGCGCGAGTTGCCGTTCCGGCGCATCGAAGTGGAACCTGGGACCGAGGCACAGGTGGATTTCGGGCAAGGCGCCTGGGTGGAGGATGAGCAGGGCAAACGACGGCGGCCGCCTGTGCTCCGCGCGGTGCTGAGCTGCTCGCGCAAGGGCTACACGGAGATCACGGTCGATCAAAAGACGGAGAGTTTCCTGAGGGCGCTGGAGAACGGGTTTCGCGCCTGGGGTGGGGTGCCCAGAACCATCGTCATCGATAATTTTAAGGCGGCGGTGAAGCATCCGGATTGGTACGACCCGGAGCTCAATCCCAAGCTGCGCGACTTTGCCCGGCATTATGGCACGACGATTCTGCCGTGCCGCCCCGGGCTGGCCCGGCACAAAGGAAAAGTGGAAGCGGGGGTGAAGTATGCGCAAAACAACGCACTGGCTCGACGCAAATTTCCGAGTGTGGCGGCGCAGAATGGCTACCTGTTGGACTGGGAGAAGACGGTGGCCGACCTGCGCATCCACGGGACGATTCGCCAGCAGGTCCAGAAGGTTTTCCTCGAACTGGAGAAGCCGGCGTTGCTGCCGCTGCCAGTCGACTTGTTCCCGGTGTTTGAGGAAGCCCCACGCTCGGTCCACCGCGACGGGCACGTTGAGGTGAAGAAGGCGTATTACTCGGTGCCGCCCGAGTATGTGGGACGCGACGTGTGGGCCCGGTGGGACAGCAAGATCGTGCGGCTCTTCAACCACCGGATGGAGGTCATTGCGATGCACGTGCGGCGTGAGCCCGGCAAGTTCTGCACGGATCCGGCACACATCCATGACCACAAACGCACCATCATTGAACGCGGTGTCGAGTGGATGATGCAGCGAGCCCAGTGCATGGGCACGGGCTGCGCGGCCTGGGCGCAGGCCATGTACGCCCAGCGCGGAATCGAGGGCCTGCGGGTGCTGCAAGGCTTCCTGCGCCTGGCGGAGGATTATCCCATCGGGCAGCTGGAACGTGCCGCCCGCCGCGCCCTGGACGCGGGTTGCTGGCGCCTGCGAGAACTTAAACAACTGCTCGAACAACCCTCGCCTCAGACGGAGCTCAACTTCGTCGAGCAACATCCCTTGATTCGTGATTTGGCCGAATATGGCAGTGGCCTGTCGGCCTGTTTCCAAACCGACCAACCTCAACCCCAAGTCATCGATGATCCCCAATAACCTCGAAACCCTGCTGCGCAGCCTGCGCCTCTCCGGCCTCTTGCCACAACTGCCTGCCCGGCTCCAGGAAGCCGCCGCCAATCGTCTCACCCACGGCGAGTTCCTCGAACTGGTCCTGCGCGATGAAACCCACCAGCGTCAACAACGCAAGCTGGCCCGCCGCACCAAGGCGGCCGACTTCCGCCAACTCAAACCCCTCGACCAGTTCGATTGGAGTTTCAATCCGGCCATCCCGCGCAAGCAGATGCTCGATCTCGCAGCCTGCCAGTTTATCCGCCAGAAAAGTGACATTCTTTTCCTCGGGCCTTCGGGCGTTGGCAAGACCTGCCTGGCTCAAGCGTTGGGTCATTGCGCGATCCTGCAGGGCTTCGAAGTCCTTTACCGCTCCATCTTCGATCTTGTTCGCGACTTCCTCAAAGACGAGGCGTTCAGCCAGCAAGACCGCACTCTGCGCCGCTACTTGCGGCCCGATTTATTGATCATCGATGACATGGGACTCAAAGGCCTGCCCAAGCAATCCGGCGAATACCTCTTGGAGGTCATCGTCCGCCGCTACGAAAACCGTTCCACCATCATGACCAGCAACCGTCCGGTCGATGAATGGGGAAAACTCCTCAACGACGTGCCCACCGCGGGCGCCATCCTTGATCGCTTTTTACACCACGCTCACATCATCGCCATCAAAGGCCCAAGCTACCGCGGCAAGGACAGGCACCTCAAGCTGCCCAAGGAGGACAAATAGCCGTGGGGCGAAATGTGGCTGGTTTTCAAATTATCGGCATGAATCTTCGCCGCTTCCTTGACACCCGGACGCAAAACCGGCACAGAAGCTTTGCCTACAAAAACCGAGCCGGAGGGAACGCGCGATGGGCTAACGGCTAACCACGCCGTTCCCTTCGGTTCGAAATATCAATCCCGATCCATCATCGCCATCGACTAAAACCATGAAACCCCTTCCTCAAGAGTGGCTGGTTTTGATTCGCCCGCAGGTGGCTGGTTTTGAATCGCCCGGTGACACATGGATGGATTTTCATGTGGATGAACCAACGCATTCACCCGTTGTGGTGTTCCGATATCCATTACAAGAGCAGACGGGATTTCCGTATCTGGTCCGCTCCGTCAAAATGGAGTTTGGATCGTTGACCGATCAACGGCCGGTGGGCACACATACCATTCGTCCGTGGACGGCCGAGGAGTTTCCCAGTCAATTTTCAGACTTCCGCTGTGAATTGGTATCACTGGAATTGGAGCGATCGTTTTGGGAGAAGGCTACGATTTTGCACGCAGAGCATCATCGTGACGCAGGCCAGCCCATCCGTGACCGATTTTCGCGCCACTATTCCGACATGGCTGCACTGGCCAAACACGATGTAGCGG